>JAADDL010000008.1 GCA_013153915.1 Campylobacterota bacterium | reverse complement strand
GGTTTTTAAGTTAAAGACTATGAGCCGTCTTATGCCGCTAATGAAGTAGTATATCAAAACTACTCCGCAAACTATATCGCTAAAAACTCCGCCTTTGTCAAATATAGCAAAATATATAAACATGATAGGCACAAGTACAAAAGATAGAGAATCGGCAAAAGAGTCAAGCTGGACTCCAAACTCGGTAGAGAGGTTGTATTTTCTAGCTATCTTACCGTCAAATATATCAAAAGCTCCTCCAAGCCACGCAAACAAAGCGGCAAAAAAGAAGTTGTGATGCGTTATAAAGTAGATGGCTATAAGCCCGAAAGTGATATTGGCAAATGTAAAAAGATTTGCCAAGTTAAAGTGTGAGTTCTTATCGTATAAAAAATTCATTTTTCAACCTTTTTAAAATAACTATCTATCATATCTTTTTCAAACTCTTCGTTGCTTTTATACTCATACCCGAAACACTCTCTCCAAAGCCTATGAGGCTCCATACAGAGATAAAAAAAGACTTTACCGTGCCAAGACTTAAATGAGTCGTAAGCGTTTTTAAACATCTCAATCTTTATCTCGTCGGGATAGGAGAGTTTACCCTCTACATCGACAAGCGGCATTTGGTATATCTTTGTTTTAAACTCTCTCGCTCTTATCTGCTTGAGTACCGGTTTGATGTAAGTCAAAGTACCGAAAGATACCATGCAAACCTCATCGGATGAAAACTCATCTTGCAATCTTTGCCAAATCTCTTTATATTCGTCAAGATAGTTTTCGTAATGAACGATAGGGTGAAAGTGAAAACCCACCTTTGCACCTTTGTCTGCCACTCTTCTAGCAGAGTCTATACGCCTATCCAAAGAGGCTGTTAGATGCTCTTCGTTTTTTATGATGATGGGTGTGTTTAAAGACCAAGTGGTTACGATATTTTTGGGTATCTCATTTTCAAGCAGGTAGTTTATATTGTCCGATTTGGTTTTGAACTCCAGTAGGACATTTGGATTTTTTCTTGCAAACTCAAACAAAGCATCCAAAATGCCCTCTTTGTTTCCCCACATCAAAGAGTCGGAGCTTTGCCCCGTGCCTATATGGTATCTTTTTGAGGGGTCTAGCTTTATCTCTTTTAGTTTTTTAGCGAAATTTTTGTTAAATATGACTCTGTTTTGGTTGTAGAAAGATTGTATAGAGCAGTACGAGCAGTCAAATCCGCAACTCTCCACCGCATCCAATGTCAAAAGATTGCAACACCTTGTCTTTTCACTAGCTACGGGACAATCCCCAAGTCCTAAAGTATCTTTTTGTACCGTTTGGGTTTTGACGCCTTTTGGGTGATACTCCTCTTTTGTAGTAAAGTTTTTGTAACTGTTGGGTCTGTTTTTTAACTCTTCATACCTATCTCTTATCGACTTTATGAGTCTTTTTTTCGCCTGTTTGATATTTTGAGTGTCATTGTTTTTTATCTCAAGATGGGTTATATTCTCCTCACCCCAGATATTTAAATCGTTTGCTATCGTTATAAGTATTCTTATCTCCTGAAAGCTGAGATTATAATCTTTAAAAAGTCTTTTTATGAAGTTTTGCTCATCTTTTGAGAGCTTGAAAAAATTACTGTTTTTTATAGCACTCTCAAATTTAGCTTCACCGTTTTGCAAATGTTTCCTTTGTTAAAATTTCCATGTGACGCTAAAACTGCCCCACTGTTCATCATTAAAAGGAGATGAATTTTTGTTTTGTATCTTAGAGGATTTTATCTTAAAATTGTATTTAATGCCTCTATAGTAGAAATCAAAAGATATCTGCACCCCGTAAATATAGTCTATACTAGAGAGTTCATATCCTTCATCTATCGCTTCATCTATGATATAAAAGTTGCCTATCTTGTTTACAAAAGCGCCTATAGAAACATTCCAAGCGGTTTTTTTGATAGTTTGAAAATGCAACAATTCATCGCTTGATACACCGCTCATATCGGGTATCGTCTCAAAAGTATCCGGCAAATATCCCCCAAATCTAATAGCAGTTGAGAAATATATCGAGCTATAATAACCACCCGCATCCACTTTTATAAAGTTTGTCCAATCATACTTTAAATCTTTAAGATACAAAATATCCGTCTTTTTAGCATAGCCGGCACTTATACCGCAAAAAACTCGATTGCCAAGCTGAGTATCCCACCCTTTTGGAACAGAGTGACCTATTAGATGATGGAAATTGGATTGAATCTGCTTGGCTTTTACCATCTCCCCAACGGCTGAAATATTTACACCGAGCTTAAAAAACTCATTTTTATTATATTTATAAATACTAAATTCAGCCTTCGCATACCCCGCATAAGGTATATCGTCCAAAACCGGAGTTGTTGATCTTTTATTTTGAGGAGTAAAGACCATATATGTCAAAGATAGAGCATTGCTATTTGAGTACCCTTTTAAAATATTTGGATTATACAAAGATCTGTTTTCATCAAACATATATCCAAAATACATCCCGCCCGTATAGTGATAATCATCTCTGCTTGCAAGAGCATCATCATCAAAAGACCAAATAGCGCTATTAGCTTTTGCAAAAACCGACATAACAATAGCTATCAAAATAATATATCTCATCTTTTTCCTTTTGATATCTTAAAAAGCTGAGGCTCCACCGTAATATCCGTCAAGACGACATTTTCGCCCGTTTTTAAAACATCCTCTACGATATCAGCTATATCTTGAGGGATTATACGGCCTAAAGGGTCGCTTGAAGGTTTGAAGTTAAGCTCTTTAAAAAAAGGGGTATCCGTGATATCGGGATTTATATTTATAACCTTCAAACCGCTCTTTCTTACCTCTGCAAATAGAGATTTTCCAAAATGTCTTAGCCCCGCTTTCGATGCTCCGTAAACGGCACCAAAAGGTGCGGATTTAATACCGGAGATAGAGCAGATATTAAAAATATGACCTCTATTTTTCTTGAGTGTTCTTAAAAATGTTTTCGTTATCAAAAGAGGCGCGGTCAAATTTAGATAAACCATACCCTCTATATCTTTGATACTTATCTCTTCATGCGGAGCAAATCTGCCGTACCCGGCACAATTTACCAAGATATCAAACTCCTCTTTTTTATAGAGCCTCAAAAACTCATGCAGACTCTTTTTATCGCTTAAATCGCAACTTATAGGCTTAAATAAATCCTCTTTTATATCGCACTTTTCAAAATCTCTGGCAACTCCCCAAACTTCATATCCAAGATAGAGCAATCTTTTAGCTATCTCCTCGCCTATCCCGCTACTGCTCCCCGTAACTAAAGCTTTTTTCACCATTTAAACTCTTTTATAGCGTTTTTGACTATCTTATAGATAAAATCGTTAGTAATACCTTTGGTATCCAATCTGTCCGAAACGATTTTATAGACACCGATATTATCTTTTGTATAAAATTTTATAGCCGCACTATAAAAACCGAAAGACTCCATATCCACCAAAATATCCCTTTTTAACTCTTTTTTTTCTTTTTTTCTATCAACAACCCTATCAAAACAGTACAACACATCGCCTTTGTTATCCACCACATACTTTTTGCCCGTCTCAAACTCTACGATAGAGCGTACTCTACACAGCTTTCCTATCTCTTTTTCCAGACTATTCGTACCGCAAATTCCAATATTGTAAATCCTATCGCAACATTTTTTAGTCGATATATATGCGGTAGCGATAGCGGACTTTAGCTTACCCATTCCGCTAACGACAAGAGTCATATCATCACTTTGATATACTTCAAAAGGTTTTGTTTGAACTTTTTTTAGCTCAAAAAGCTCGATAAAAGCTTTAGCTTCGCTAAAAATAGCGGTTACTATACATATCATAACGACATTTTATCAAAATTTTGGCAAAATAAGAAAAAAAATAAGGCAAATGCGTTGAGATATAGTTTTAAAAAAATTTTAAAAGAGATTTTAAAATACAAAAAAGAGTTCATCATAGCCAATATCATAGCTATCTTAGCTGTGCTTGTCTCAACTCCCGCCCCGCTATTGATGCCGCTTTTGGTAGATGAAGTTTTACTCAAAAAACCCGGGTTTTTAACGGAGCATATCGATAAACTCATAGGTCACCAAGAGGCTTACGGATATATTTTGATAGTTCTTTTTATGACTCTTTTTTTAAGAACGCTCTTTTACGGCTTGACCGTACTGCATGATTATCTATTTTCAATCATCTCAAAAAATATCACATACAAAATAAGAAAAGATATGCTATCTCAAATCTCCAAAATCTCCCTAAACGAATATGAAAGCATAGGTAGCGGAACAATATCGTCGATGTTTTTGATAGATGTTGCGACTATCGAAACTTTTTTGGGGATGAGTATAAGTAAGCTCATAGTTTCTATCCTAACCATTATAGGAGTCGGCATAGTCCTGCTTCTAATCAACTGGAAATTAGCGCTTTTTATACTTCTTGTAAACCCTTTTGTAGTCGTGCTTAGTAAAAAGTTCGCAAGAAAGGTTAGCTACTATAAAAAAGAGGAGAATAAGACATTTGAAAGTTTTACGGAGGCGTTAAGCGAAACACTTGAACTTTTTAGGCAGATACGAGCCTCAAATCAAGAGGAGCGTTTTATAAAAAGACTTTTTAAAGAGGCTTTAGAGATAAAAAAAGCGGGTATCGCCTTCGCATATAAAAGTGATGTGGCGCTTAGATTTTCTTTTTTGCTATTTTTGGGAGGTTTTGAGATATTTAGAGCCGCTTCTATATTTACGGTGGCTTACGGGGATTTGACTATAGGGTTGATGTTGGCGATATTCGGCTATCTTTGGGTTATGATGTCGCCCGTTCAAGAGATACTAAACATCCAATACTCTTACCACAACGCAAAAAGAGCACTCGATAGGATAAATAAACTTTTTGACATGGAAAAAGAGCCGTCCTACCCGCACCTTAAAAATCCTTTTAAAGATAAAAAGACAAATTCCGTCAAGATAGAAAATGCCGTTTTCTCTTACGATAACAATGTAGATATACTAAAAAATATCAATCTTGATATCAAAGAGGGTAACAAAGTGGCTATAGTGGGGGCTAGCGGTAGCGGAAAAACCACATTGGCTCAAATCATGGTGGGTTTTTATCCGTTAAAAAAAGGCGAACTTTTGATAGATGAAATAAATGTCAAAGAGATAGGTCTTGATGTTTTAAGAGAACACATATATCTTGTCTTACAAAACCCCCTGCTATTTAACGACACTATAAGATTTAACCTAACTTTAGGAAAGCCGATAGAGGATGAAAAGATATTAGAAGCGTTAAGATTGGCTCAGTTGGGGGATATGATAGAGTCTTTAAAAGATGGTCTAGATACGAAAGTAGGCAAAAACGGTATGAAGCTATCCGGAGGTCAAAGACAAAGGATTTCCATAGCGAGAATGATAGTACAAAACCCAAATGTCGTAATCTTGGACGAATCTACAAGCGCTTTGGATATACATACGGAGGAGAACCTTTTTGAAGCTTTAAAAGATTTTCTAAAAGATAAAACAACCGTCATCATAGCCCACAGACTAAGCACTATAAGACAAGCCGATTATGTCTATATGCTTGAAAACGGCACTATCTCGGAAGAGGGAACTTTTGAAGAGCTTATAAAAAAAGAGGGTAGTTTCTCAAATCACATAAAAGGTAAAAAAGATGCAAGATATCATTAACTCTCTTTCAACTTACGGTTATATCATACTGTTTTTATACTCTTTCGGAGGAGGCTTTTTTGCTTTGGTAGCGGCGGGGATACTCTCCTATGCCGGCAAAATGGATATCACGACAAGCATCATAGTCGCCTTTATAGCGAACTTCATAGGAGATAGCGTACTTTTTTATGTAGCAAGATACAACAAATCCGTAGTGATGCCATACATCGAAAAACACAAAAGAAAGCTCGCTTTAAGCACCGTTTTAATGAGAAAATACGGAGACAAGATTATATTTTTCCAAAAATTTCTCTACGGATTTAAAACACTCGTTCCTATCGCCATCGGTTTAACGAAATATGATTTTAAAAAATTTACCGTTTACAACCTATTTTCGGCTCTTGTGTGGGCTTTAGTTTTTGGATTAGGTAGCTTTTATAGCGGAAAATATCTGCTTGAACTTGTCAAATTTCTAAAAAACCATATGTGGCTTACGCCCGTTTTGATGTTTTTGCTTCTTGGCGGAGTTTGGCTATATATGGAAAAAGCCACAAAAAAAAGGTCATAACTCCTTTGCGTGCTTTAGTATATCCAAGCCGTATTTGGCTCTTAGTCTGTCGATATTGCCGTAAAGTTCTTTTTGTCTTTTATCCTCTTCATAATCCAAAAGAGAAAATATACTATTTGACATAGAGTGAAAATTGCTAAGCGCCAAAGACAACCTTATGATTTTGCTATTTTTATATCTATCTATCTCATCAAAAAGCTTTACGAATTCGATTTTTAAAAACCTTTCGTTAAATAGCCTATTGTAACTTTTATACTTTTTGGCTCTTTCGTTAAATTCATATTTTATATGCAAAAATATCGTAGAGGGTCTTTGAGAAGTTTTGAAAGCTATAAACGATAGATGTCTTGATAGGATATAGATACGCCTTTTTATCTCATCTCTATCTAATATCGGATCAAATGTTCTTGATATACCTATGGATTTTCTCTCTTTCTTCTCCTCCACCTTATCGTTATCAAGCCCACATACTCTATCATACAACTCCTTACCCGCCCTTCCTTGTGAATATAGCCAAGTTTTAGAGTGCCAAACGTCTAAAAGCGTCATCTTTTTGTAGTTGTGTAACCTTTTTTTCCAAGATTTTCCGATGCCTGGAAACTTTTCAATCGGTATATCGTGAATAAAATCAAAAATATCTTCTTTGCGTATCAACTTTACGCCGTTTGGCTTAGCGTAAGACGTGGCAAGCTTGGCTATCCATTTGGTATTTGATATGCCTATGGAGATAGGTAAATCAAATTTTCTTTTTATCTTATTTTTTAATCCCCAAGCAAAACTCTCCACCTCTTCATCGTCAATCCACCCCGAACAATCGGCAAAAAACTCATCTATGCTATACTGTTCAACCTTTGGAATAAGTTTTTTTAAAAAATACCCAAGCTTAAAAGATAGAGTGTGATAAAGTATATGATTTGGTGGCAAAACCGTCAAAGAAGGGCAAAGACTCAAAGCCTCCCTTATACTCATACCCGTTTTAACACCACACTCTCTTGCCTCGTAACTTGAAGTGATGATGATACCTCTTATCCTATCCTCATCCACAAAATATCGACTCATATCACCCTTTTCATACAAAAACAAAGAGGGTACAAACGCACCTTTGTTGGCAATCATGGCTTTTTTATTTTTACCGTTGCCACTAAAGATAAATCTATCACTCCTGCCGCCGACGGCTACCTCTTTGCCTATCAAGCTTTTATCTTTCGTCCTCTCCGCCGAAACGAAAAAAGAGTCAATATCAAGATGAAGTATCATTCGAATCCTTAAAATACAAGTTCGCCTATCTTCGAAAATCTATCTACTACCATTTCAAGAAAACTATCTATAAATGTCAAAATAGCCATATCAACCCCTTTATTTTTTCATAATTATACAATATTTTAAAATTATGGTACAATTATATTTCAAATTGACATATCGGAGTTAACATGAAGAGCGTAAATGAAATATTTGAAAGTTTAAAAGATATTATCTCAAAAGAGTTGTCGTCAAAAAAAGTATATGATAAAGATTTGGCAAAATTTTTAGAAATCAACCAAGCCACTTTGGCGACTATGAAAAAAAGAGGCAAAATTCCCTACGATAAAGTGCTAGATTTTTGCGCCAAAAGGAAGATATCCATAAACTGGCTTCTATATAATCAAACGGTAGACAGCACAAAAGAAGAGACCGAAAAATATGCCAAAATAAGATATTTTAGCGATATCTACGCAAGTGCGGGAGGAGGAGCTTTTAATTATGACGAAAATAGCGAATATATCAATCTTGACAAACAAATAGCCGATAAGTTAAAAATATCTTCTCAAGAGGCAAAAAATATAGACGCCATCAATGTTACGGGGGATTCGATGGAGCCCACTTTGCATGACGGAGATATGGTGTTTGTAGATAAAAACCAAAAGGAGATAAAAAAAGGCGGAATTTTCGTGCTTTTAAGAGAAGAGACGCTTTTTATAAAAAGGGTAATGTATCAAATGGACGGAAAATGCAATATCATTTCGGACAATCCGTCATATCCGTCCGAAACTATACCTTGCGAATCTCTACAAATAGTCGGAAAAGTGATAGGCTCACTCTGTCTAAAACCGTAAAAAACCCCGCTTTTTTGCGGGGTTTAAGATATTATGCGTATACGCTCTCTTTGTTGAACTTTTTAACCAAAAGATAGTAAAATATAGCTCTATATTTATTTCTATTTGATGAACCCATTTGGTCGCAAACCTCTTTTATAGCGGCATCAAGCTCGCTATCGTCATTTGTTAGACCTAGTTTCTTTTTAAGAAAATTATTTCTTACCGTAGCAAGCTCGTCAGGACTAGAGCAAGCTATAGTCTCGGCATCTTTTCTATATATTGAAGGTCCCAAACCTTTTGTAACCTTAGCCAATAAATCAGCGTCATACTTAGGCTCGATATCTTTTATCTTTGAGTTATACAACTCTATCTTTTCATCCAATTTACTCATGTTTCATCCTTTTGTGAAATTTTACAAAACTATTTTACTTCAAGAATTCTTACTTTTTGCTTTTTTGCTCTCTTTTTTTCTTTTTTTTCTCAGCACTTTAGTTTTTCTGCTACTTTTTATCTTTCTTTTACTTTTAAGATTTGTAGTTGTTTTCTTTTTAACTACTCTCTTTTTGACTTTTTCACCATTTGCCTTTGTTTTAGTAACGACTCTTTTTTTTGTTTTTGTCCTAACTTTAGACTTTGATGCAACTCTTTTTTTATTTTTTATACCTTTTTTTACATTATAAACAACATTTTTACCTATACCTTTGATATTGAGTAAATCATCAGCCGATTTTATCCTGTGCGTTTTTCTGTACTTTATGATAGCATCAGCCCTCTTTGCCCCGATACCGGCTATACTCATCAACTCCTCTTTGCTTGCCGTTTGAAGATTGATAGCCGCAAACAAAGAAGCGGATAGAAATATGATAGTCAATAGTATCTTTTTTACCATATATATCCTCCTTAGAAGAATTTTTTCATCATATCCATAGCGCCTTCCAAACCTCCGACACTATCAAGCAAACTTCCTCCGCTACTTGATTTGTCTATGAGATTAGGCAAAACATCCGCCAAAACGGAAGAAGCGCTATCTTTATCCATACCCAAAGATGACGCAAAACCGTCCAACTGATTATCGTCAAACATATTTTTTACCGTATGATGGTCTATCGGCTTATTTTCACCATCACCAAGCCATGAATCCAAAACATCTCCCAACATACCGTTGGAACTTATCTGGGAAACTATTTTACCAAGGTCAAAACCACCACTCTCTCCTCCGCCAGAAAGTGCTCCCAAAGCTTTTACAACCGTTTCACTATCTAAATTTTTACCTACATTTTGCACCAACAAATCCGTTGCCAAACTAACTAAATCCATTTTTTCTCCTTTTTAAATTTATCTCTCCCAAAGCAAGCACATCTTATCTACACCGATATCGCTTCGTCTTGGTTTTATAGATATAGTATCGATTTCATAATTATCAACACTATATCTCTCCTTTATCTTCTCAATCTCCTTGGCAAGTTCGGCTTCCAAATTTTCAGCCTCCGACCTTACCTCCTCCATCAATGATTCTACATTTTTTACATCATTTTTCTCTTTTAGTATCTCCCCTCCTTTTTTTATAGATGACGCCCCTCTTCTGATAGTGGTGCTTGAAAGCTTTTTACTACCGAAAAGCGCCCCCAATATCGTCAAACCTACATTGATAATGGTATCTGTAGTTTTTGCGCTAACATCGCTTTTTTCTTTTTCAAGCTTCATCTCAAGCTTTTTTAATTTATCTTCCAATTTATCGTTTTTAGATTGATATTTTTTCTTCAACTTCTCTATCTCTTCATCTTGTTTCTCTTTTAGAATATTTTGAATATCTACCAAAAAATCCCTCTTTTTTTGATGAGGAGAGGACTCAATCTTTAAATCTTTACAGACAAAAAGTTCTATCTTTTTTTCATGATAGAGATAATTTTTCAACTTCTTTTCAAACTCTTTTAGCGATTTTGCTTGAGTAATGATATCGGGAAGCGGATTGTACGATACATTTTCTCCTGCGCTATTTACGATATTTTCCGCCTCTTCTTCTATGGCATCCCTCCAGCAAACTTCATCCACCGACTCATCCAATTCAAATTTTAAACAATTTTTCTCTTCTTCGTCTATACCTCTTTTTTGGTTATAAAATCTTACCTTTGATTCGGCATAAAGATAGGGATAAAACGGCTCTTTGGAGTTTATGTCCGTGATGTTGTAGCACTCCTTGATATTTTCGTTTATCATCGGTTTGATACTTCTCTTTTGAGTTGCTTTTTTCTCTTTTTGCTTAGGCGCTTCTTCTTTTTTTAGACTCATTTTTTGCTTGCTCATCAAAAGCTTTATATCATCTTTAGTCATAGGACCTTTAAGGTATGATAAAACCCATCTTGTATAAAACTCTTTCGTTTCATCTTCATGCACATCTTTTAGATAAAAGTGTCTTCCCTTCAGTGTCGAAATCTTTTCGGATAACTCTTTTTTATCCATATCCGACTTAGAGGCTATGCCGTCTATCACCTTTGAGATATCCTGCTTTGTTTGCAGTTTTCCGACAAACCATGTGCCTATATTTGATAAACCCTTATAGTCTATATCTACGGGGTTTTGAGTAGAAAGCACAACTCCCACCCCAAAGGCTCTGGCTTGCTTTAGCATCAAAAGCATAGGCTCTTTTGAGGGAGGATTTCCAAGAGGAGGAAAAAAGCCGAATATCTCATCCATGTAGAGTATGGCTTTTAAGGTAGAACTTCCTCTTTGTCTTCTCATCCAACTTATAAAAGCGTTTAAAAGAAGTGTCACAAAAAACATTCTTTCGTTGTCGTTTAAATGAGAGATGGAAAATATCGCTATCTTTGCTTTGCCGTTTTCGTCATAAAGCATATTTTGTATATCAAGAGGCTCGCCTTTTATCCAAGTCGAAAAAGAGATGGACGATATGAGTCCGTTTAGCGCCATAGCAAGTTTCATTCTATCTTTTTGAGGATAGAATGTTTGAAGCTGAAGCATGCCTATCTTTTTAAACGGAGGAGTTGCTATATAGCCTATCAACTCTTCCATATTTAAAGAGATACCTTTGCTCCAAAAGTGATAAAATATATTCGAAAGAAGGAGATGCTCTTTTGAGCTAATAGGGTCGGCATCTACGCCTATCAAAGCCAACAGCGACGAAACCGTAGTATTTATAAGCGAACTAAATGTATCGTTATCTTCCAAAACATCGCTTGAGGGGGCGTCAAAACTACCCAAAACATTCACTTCGACACCCGCTGAACTTCCGGGGGTATATATGGTTTTTTCGACATCGGCAAATTTTTTAACCCTACTTATATCTTGGTCAAAACTCTTTATGCCCTCTTTCCACATCTTTGCTATATCTTTAGCCAACTCCTTGACGCTTTTTCCCTTATTTGAAGCGTCACTCTTATCTATCCAAGGTTCAAAATCTTCCGGTTTCATATCGGGAAAAGCCAGACAAAGATTTCCCATGTCGCCTTTTGGATCTATTACGATAGAAGGGATATTATCGATTGCCGCCTCTTCAAGTATATCTATACCCAAACCGGTCTTGCCCGAACCGGTCATTCCGACTATCATAGCATGAGTCGTTAAATGTTTGGACTTATAAAGAGTATAGGAGTCGTCCGAGGCATCTTTTCCAAGATAAAAAAGCCCTAATTTTTCATATATCTCTTCCATCTTTTTCCTTTTATCTATCGAATTATTCTAAAATAGTTCTCTTTATTTGATAATAATTATAACAGGATTTTTATGTTTTGTAAAATATATCACTTTTTTAACAAATCTTTCAAGCTCTCGCTAGCCGATTTGCCGTTGATTATTTTGTAGACTTCGTTTGCTATCGGGGTGTATATCTCTTTTTCTTTAGAAATTTTATATATCGCCTTAGAGGTAGCGACACCTTCGGCAACTTCTCCGAGTTTTACGAGAATTTCTTCTAAGCTTTCGTTTTGAGCTAAATATTTTCCTACTCTATAGTTTCTTGAAAGTTCGCTACTTGCGGTCAAAAAAAGATCTCCGGCACCGCTTAAGCCCAAAAAAGTATCTTTTTTGGCTCCAAAAGTCTCGGCAAACCTACTCATCTCCACAAGTCCTCTTGAGATCAAAGACGCTCTAGCATTATTGCCAAGCTTTAGACCGTCGCAAATACCGCTAGCTATGGCTAAAACATTCTTGTATGCTCCGGCTATCTCCGCACCTATAACATCATCATCAACATAAGTCTTTATGAAGCTTGGAAAAAAGGAGGAGAATTTTTTTGCGAGTTTTTCATCGGTAGAGCTTATCACTAAAGCCGTGGGTAGCCTCTTTATAACTTCGGAAGCAAATGAGGGTCCGGAGATAAAAGCCAAACTATCTCTCGGTAAAAATTCGGCAAATATATCATTTAAAAACTTCCCGCTTTTTGCCTCTATTCCTTTTGAAGCCACCAGTATCTTTTGATTTGTATATTTAAAATTCTTCTCCATCCACTCTCTTGCGTGCTGGGCGGACAAAGCAAAGACAAGATACTCCGTCTCCAATATCTCATCCAAAGTTACAAAATTTTTTATATCTCTTTTTGTTCTTGAATATATATATGAATCGTGATTTTCTAAAAAGCTAAAATGAAGAGCCTGACCCCATTTTCCGGCACCTATAACACCTATTTTCATATCATTCCTCGTTTAATACGCTTTTGATTAAATCATCTTTTAATTTTTTTATATCGTCTTTGTATCCAAATAACAACAATACGTCTCCATAATCTATCTTATGATTTACACCTTTGGTGATAAATATAAAACTATCGGCAAATTCTCTATCTATCAAACCCATCAAAATAAGATTATAATCTTTTTTAAAATCAATCTCATTAATAAATTTCCCGTCTAAAAAAGAGTTTTGAGGAACTTCCAATTCTACAAAATCAATCTCGGAATTAAAATACAATATATCCTCTATAGCCTCTATCATAACGGGGCTTTTTAGCAGATGATATACGCTTTGCGCCGTTGCGTCCATGGTATTTAGTATGCCTCTAACGCCTGCCAATTCCAACTTTTTCTCACTATCTTTAGATTCACAAATAGAGATAATATCCATACCGCTATGTAAAGATTTCATCGTAACGGCAAGGTATATGTTCACCTCA
>JAADDL010000032.1 GCA_013153915.1 Campylobacterota bacterium | reverse complement strand
CTCATTTTATCCCCATATAATTTCAACTTTGGTATTATATCGTAAAACTTTTAAGGTTATATATGATTTTATTAGACGGTAAAAAATTGGCTTTGAAGATTCAAGAGGATATCAAAAAAGATGTTGAATTGCTAAAACAAGCCTCCATAACCCCGGGACTTGCCGTTATCATGGTCGGTGACGACCCGGCTAGTAGAGTTTATGTCAAGAAAAAAGCGGAAGCCTGCAAAGAGGTAGGTATCTACTCCGTAGTGCATGAAATGCCCGAAAATATCAAAGAGGATACCATCGTAAACACTATCAAGCTTATGAATGAAAACGACAGTATAAACGGGATATTGGTGCAACTGCCTCTTCCTGAGCATATCAATCAAACAAAGATATTAGAAACTATAGACCCCAAAAAAGATGTGGACGGTTTTCACCCTTTCAATATGGGTAGATTGTTTTTAGACCTTGAGTCGTTTGTACCTTGTACTCCTCTTGGTGTTATGAAGATATTTGAAGAGTATGAGATAGACTTAAAGGGTAAAAATGTTTGCGTCGTAGGCGCTAGCAATATCGTAGGCAAACCGATGTCGGCACTCTTGTTGAACGCATTTGCGACAGTAGATATCTGTCATATTTATACCAAAAATCTAAGCGAACACACAAATAGAGCGGATATCGTGATCGTGGGCGTCGGAAAGGCGGGACTTATCACCGAAGATATGGTAAAAGAGGGTGCTATAGTCATCGATATAGGTATAAATAGGCTTGACAACGGCAAACTCGTAGGTGATGTGGATTTTGAAAATGTATCTAAAAAATGCTCATACATCACGCCCGTACCGGGTGGCGTAGGACCCATGACGATAGCTATGCTTTTGGCAAATACCATAAAAGCTACCAAATTATAATCACAAGGAAAAAATTGAAAGAGAAACTTAAAAAATTATACGACTTTTCCAACAGTTGGACGGGTACGATTATCATCGTACTGCTTGTTATATTTTTCGTAGCCCAAGCGTTTGTGATACCGAGCGGTTCGATGAAAAGAACCCTGCTTATAGGCGATCATCTTTTTGTAAAAAAGTTCGCGTACGGAGTGCCTATACCTCATATCCCTTGGCTTGAGATACCGGTTTTGCCCGATTTTAGAGGGGACGGACATTTAACCGACGGAGATAAACCGAAAAGAGGCGATATCGTTGTTTTTAGATACCCCAAAAATATAAAGATACACTATGTAAAAAGATGTGTGGCACTCGGCGACGACGAGATACTTTTTCAAGAAAAGAAGCTATATATCCACTTTAGAGAGGGTGATGAGTGGATAAAAAAACACTATCCGAAAGATAAGATATTTAGAGTTATGGATAAATTATGGGTATTAAATCCGTATATGTTGAAATACCCGGGCATACAATACGATAAAAATGTAGATCTTTTTAAAGAGATGCTTCTTTATCTAAGTGCAGGTAAATTGGCTATGAAACCTTTGATGCTGGACGGTTTGCCCAAATATGACGACTTGATAGTGAACGCTTTTTACTATAAAGTGCCTAAAGACAGGTTTTTTATGATGGGTGACAACAGAGACCACTCCAACGATAGTAGATTTTGGGGGAGCGTTCCATATAGAGATATAGTGGGAAAACCTTGGTTTGTCTACTTTTCTTGGGATAAAAACTATAAAATAAGGTGGAATAGGATAGGAAGAAGCGTTAAAGAGTTGTCTTTAAATAAAGAGTTTATAGATAAATCGGTGAGTTTAAAGTGATGAGCAGTATGAATATAACGCAAATCGTCGCATCTATATTGGCGCTTATGATAGCTATAATCGGACATGAGATAATGCACGGATTGGTAGCGCATAAATACGGCGACGATACGGCAAAGAATGCGGGAAGACTTAGTATCAATCCTTTGGTGCATATTGACCCCGTTGGTACTATCATATTGCCGGCACTACTTTTTTTTAGCGGCGCTCCTTTTATGTTTGGTTGGGCAAAGCCCGTTCCTATCGATATAAGAACTGTTTTGAGAAACGGCGGATACAATGCGGCAATAGCCGTCAGTCTTGCGGGTATCACATATAACTTTTTCTTGGCAATAGTGGCTTCTTTTATATTTCCGTATTTTAATATACAAGGCTCATTCATAGGATATCTTTTGTATACCTTGGTCGTTTACAATGTCGTTTTGGGATTTTTTAACCTCTACCCCATTCCTCCGCTTGACGGCGCCCATGCGTTGGAGTTCTTTTCAAAAAAGATGGGCTGGGATAGCATCGCCGAGCTTTTAAATAAGATGGAGAGATACGGTATGATAATCCTTATCATATTTTTAGCCACACCATTATCGGATATCTTTTTTTATCCGGCTATCTATGTGATAGATATATTGTTAAACTAATTTTTGGTATAATAAATAAATCTGTTTAAAAGGATATTTTTTGAAATTTTATATAGCTTGTGACCATGCGGGATACAATATAAAAGAGAATGTTATACAAATAGTTAAAAATCTCGGATATGAGATAATCAACCTCGGCACAGACTCGAACGAAAGGGTTGATTATCCCGATTTTGCTCACAAATTAAGCAAAGCCGTATTGAAAGACGAAGGCTCATACGGTATATTGATTTGCGGCACGGGTATAGGTATGAGCTTGGCGGCAAATAAACACAAAGGTATCAGAGCAGCGCTTTGTCATGACGCGTATACCGCGCAAATGGCAAGGGCTCATAATGACGCCAATGTGTTGTGTTTTGGAGAAAGAGTTAACGGACTCGGAGTTATCGAGTCTATGCTAAAAGCTTGGTGCGATACCTCTTTTGAAGGCGGTAGGCACGCAAATAGAGTAAAAAAGATAGAAATATAGCAATGATTGCTTCTTGGTTTATTTATACCGTTCTTGTCTGTATAGCGCTATATCTTTTAGTGATGATGTTTTATTATCGCTCTTTATATAAAAGAGAGCAAAAAATGACAAGAATTACAAAAAATACTCTAAATGACGCTGAGATAGTTGTTAGAAAATATCAAGTACAGCTTCAAAGAGCGTTGGGAAATATCGATATATTAAGCGATGAGCTAACCAAGGTTAAAAACGATATAAAATCCCTAAGACAAAGAAACGCTCAAGCTAGGATAGAAAACGATAAACTTAGAGATAAGATAAAAGAGCTTCAAAGCAAGATAGAAGCTCTATTATAAGGGAGTGGACGGATGGATGCCGCAACTATTTCATATATAGCTTTCGGGGTAATTTTCGTGCTGTTTGGGGCTATTAAGTTTTTTATGTTCGGGAGTAATAAATCATGAAAACATTGACAAAAGAGCAAAAAGAGTATCTTCTTTCAAAGATAAGAAATGTACCGGACTTCCCAAAACCCGGTATTATGTTTAAAGATATTACGACGCTTCTAAAAGATAGTGAAGCCTTTAGTTTTTTGATAGACCATCTATTTGAATACTATAAAGATAAAGATTTGGATTTTGTGGCGGGTATAGAGAGCAGAGGTTTTATATTTGGCGCCGCACTAGCCGATAGACTCAAAAAAGGTTTTGTGCCGATTAGAAAAAAAGGCAAGCTTCCATATACGACTATATCGGAAAAATATGCCTTAGAGTACGGTTTTGACGAAGTGGAGATACATATTGACGCCTTTGAGTGTGAAAAAGAAAATCCCAACGTATTGCTTATAGACGACCTTATAGCTACGGGCGGAACGGCAAAAGCGTCTATAAATCTCATAAACAAATCGGGCGCAAACTGTAAAGATGCCTGCTTTATTGTAGATTTGACTTTTTTAAACGGCACCAAAGAGCTCGATAAAAATACGGAAATTTACTCCGTTTTGGAGATATAAAGATGTATATACCAAAACCCTCTCCTTTCGATCCCGATAACAATGGTCATTTTGGCAAATTCGGCGGTAGATTTGTCCCCGAAACCCTTATGCCTATACTGCTTGATCTTAATGATGCCTATAAAGAGCTTAGATTTGATAAAGATTTTTGGAGTGAAGTAAACGGATATCTAAAAGACTATGTAGGTCGCCCCTCCCCTTTGACATTTGCCGAAAATCTAAGCAACGAATTAAATGCAAAAATATATCTAAAAAGAGAGGATTTAAACCACACCGGAGCTCATAAGGTAAATAGTGTCATAGCTCAAGGTTTGATAGCTAAAAAATTGGGTAAAAAAAGAGTTATAGCCGAAACGGGAGCGGGTCAGCACGGTGTGGCGACTGCTACGGTGGCAGCACTTTTGGGTCTTGAGTGTGAAATATTTATGGGTGAAAAAGATGTTCACAGACAAGAGTTAAATGTATTTCGTATGAAACTTTTAGGAGCCAAAGTCCATGCGGTAAAAAGCGGAAGCAGAACCTTGAAAGACGCTATGAATGACGCCATTAGATACTGGGTTACGAATGCACGAGATACTTTTTATATCATTGGCACGGTTGCGGGTCCTCACCCCTACCCTATGATGGTGAGAGATTTTCAATCCATCATAGGTTACGAGGCAAAAGCTCAGATATTAAAAATCGAACACAAGCTTCCTGATTATGTTATAGCTTGCATAGGTGGCGGTAGTAACGCTATGGGTATATTTAACCATTTCTTAACCGAAGAGGGTGTCGAGTGTATAGGTATAGAAGCGGGCGGATTGGGCGTAGATACTCATAAACACGGTGCATCACTACTCAAAGGCTCTCCCGGAGTTTTACACGGACAGCTTAGCTATCTTTTGCAAGATGATGACGGACAGATAGAAGAAGCCTACTCTATTTCGGCAGGACTTGACTATCCGGGAATCGGACCGGAACACGCTTATCTAAAAGAGTTAAATAAAGTAAAATATGACAACATTACGGACAAAGAGGCGATAGACGCTTTTGTATGGCTCTCTCAAAAAGAGGGTATTATACCGGCTTTTGAGAGTTCTCATGCGGTTGCATATCTAAAAAAGATGCCAAAAGAGAAGCTGGAAAACTCTTTGATAATTATAAATCTTTCGGGTAGAGGGGATAAAGACATGATACAAGCAAAAGATATTTTGCACTTTAACTAACCAAGGGACTATTTTGGAACAAATACTGATAAATTGGCTTATTGAGTATGGGTATATCATACTGTTTTTTTGGAGTATCTTAGAAGGAGAAACGGGACTTGTGATGGCGGGAGTACTCTCTCATACGGGAGATATGGATCTTACCACATCCATCATAGTCGCGGGTCTTGGCGGTTTTGTCGGTGATCAGATATATTTTTATATTGGTCGCTACAACAAAAAATATATAAGCAAGCTCTTAAAGAGCCACAGAAGAAAGTTTGCACTTGCAAATATCTTACTCAACAAATATGGCTGGATGATAGTTTTTATACAAAGATATCTTTACGGACTTAGGACTATCATACCTATGGCGATAGGCACTACGAGGTATAGTGCTAAAAAATTTGCGATTGTAAATTTTATAGCGGCAATGATATGGGCAAGTATCACTATAACACTGTCTTATATTTTTGGAGAAGAGATATTAAATGTGATACATATAGCGAGAAAATATTGGTATATCGCTTTGCCTCTTGGAGCATTGATAGCCGGAAGTATTTGGTACTATTTTCACAAAGTTACACAAAAAAGATAGAAGGGAATAATATATGAGAGGGTTTGAATTTAAAGTTTTTGATAAAAAAGTTGACGAAATAGGTGCAGATATCGAAATCGTACTTATTGTTGATAAAAATATGAATCACAGATGGGTTAAAGATAAAAATATTTTAAAGATATGCGGTTTTAAAGCAAAAGAAGATGAAGTGCTGTTTTTGCCCGAAGATAGAGTTGTTTATAGCTCTTGTGCTTCATTCTATCCGGATGATGTAAGAGTTGCCGTTAGCAATGCTTTTAAAGCTTTAAAAAAAGCAAAAATCAAAAGTGTTAAGATAGGTTTATACACTGAAAACTGCCCCCCTATCAATGCTAGGGCTTTGGTTGAGGGTATACTTTTGGGAACTTATAGTTTTGATAAATATAAAAGCGATAAAGATGATTTTGATTTGGAGGTTGTAAATATTTCGACTGAAGATTATAACGGAAAGATTTACGATAAAGATTCTACGACAAAAGCCGTAAATGAAGCTGTCATAATAGCAAACGCAACCAACAAGGCAAAAGACATCGTCAATACGCCTCCAGCCGATATGACGCCTGAAAAATTGGCAAATTATGCCGAAGATTTGGCAAAAGAGTTAGACGGCGTAGAGTGTTTTGTAGGTGATGAAAAGTTTTTGGAAAAAGAGAAAATGGGCGCATTTTTGGCAGTCGCAAAAGCTAGCGTCAATAAGCCTAGATTGATACATTTGACATACAAACCGAAAAACTCAACTAAAAGATTTGTTTTTGTCGGAAAGGGTTTGACCTATGATAGCGGTGGACTTAGCTTGAAGCCAAGCGAGCATATGGTGACTATGAAAGCCGATAAAAGCGGCGCGGCGGCGGCTATCAACATAATAAGAGCCGCTAGCGAATTGAAACTCCCTTATGAAGTTCACGCAGTTATCGGTGCGGCGGAAAACATGATAGGAGGCAACGCTTACAAACCGGATGATGTTCTCGTATCAAGAAGCGGCAAAACTATAGAGGTTAGAAATACCGATGCCGAGGGAAGGCTCGTGTTGTGCGATTGTCTTGATTATGCTCAAGATTTAGAGCCTGATTATATGTTTGATTTGGCAACTTTGACCGGAGCTTGTGTAGTAGCGCTTGGAGAATACACCATAGGCGTAATGGGTCACAACACCAAACTAAAAAGACTCATCTCAAAAGTTTCCAAAAAAAGCGGAGAACTTGCCGCTTCTTTGCCGTTTAACAAATATCTAAAAAAACTTTTAAAAAGTGATATAGCCGATATATCCAACATATCAAGTTCAAGATACGGAGGGGCTATCACGGCAGGACTCTTTTTGGATAATTTTATAAGAGACGAATATAAAGACAAATGGCTCCATCTTGATATCGCCGGACCCGCATATATAGAAAAGAGTTGGGGCTACAATCAGCCGGGAGCGAGCGGTGCGGGAGTGAGGCTTTGCGTTTATTGGTTAAAAGAGCTAGTATATCTTGAAAATAGCGTTCATAAAGAGGTGAAATAATGGGTGTAAGCGTAGGAATAGTGGGACTTCCCAATGTAGGTAAATCAACAACATTTAATGCTTTAACAAAAGCCCAAAATGCCGAAAGCGCAAACTATCCTTTTTGCACCATCGAACCGAACAAAGCGGTTGTCCCGGTGCCGGATAGCAGGCTTGAAGAGTTGGCAAAGATAGTAAGTCCAAACAAAATACAGCACTCTACTATCGATTTTGTAGATATTGCCGGTTTAGTAAAAGGAGCAAGCAAAGGCGAAGGCTTAGGAAATAAATTTTTATCCAACATCAGAGAAGTCGAAGTGATACTACATATGGTTAGATGTTTTGACGATGAAAATATAACCCATGTGGAAAATAGTATAAATCCTCTAAGGGATATCGAAATCATTGAGAGTGAACTTATATTTGCCGATATCGAACAACTGGAAAAAAAGATAGAAAAGTTAACCAGACAGGCAAAAGCTGATAAAAAAGCCGTAAAACCGCTTGAAATCGCAAAAGAGTTACTGCAACATCTAAATGAAATAAAACCCGTTAGCACCTTTGCAAAAAAAGAGGATGAAAACTTTATAGCTTTAGATAAAGAGCTTAGATTTTTATCCAATAAAGAGATAATCTACGGCGCAAATGTGGATGAAGATTCTCTTTTGGAGGATAACGAATATGTAAAAGCCGTCAAATCGCACGCTAAAGAGACCGGTGCGGAAGTGATAAAGCTGTGTGCCAAGATAGAAGAAGAGCTTGTCGGACTTGAAGAGGATGAGGCAAAAGAGTTTTTAAACGAACTCGGTATCGAAGAGTCGGGGCTTGATAAAATCATAAGAGTATCTTTTGAAAAACTCGGGCTTATTAGCTACTTTACCGCAGGAGTAGTCGAAGTGAGATCTTGGACTATCAAAAAAGGATGGAAAGCCCCCAAAGCCGCATCGGTGATACATAACGATTTTGAAAAAGGATTTATTAGAGCGGAAGTGATAAGTTATGAGGATTTTGTGGCTTACGGCGGAGAAAACGGTGCAAAAGAGGCGGGAAAAATGAGACTTGAAGGCAAAGATTATGTCGTACAAGACGGCGATGTTATGCACTTTAGGTTTAATGTATAGATAAAGGGGAGAAAAATGAAGAAGATTGCGATAATATTCTTGGTCGTTGTCGGACTTTTGATATCAGGATGCGGTAAAAAAAGCGATCCAAACATAAAAAAGGTCGTTGTCGGTGAGAAAATAGAGCCTTTCACGCTAAAAACTCAACACGATAAACCTATGAGTATTACGGATAAGACCAAAATGATTATCTTTGTCTTTGCCAAAGGAAGCGGTCATACCGTCAAACAGTTTCTCGATAAGCAACCCGATGATTATCTTTCTAAAAAAAATATTGTCTTTGTTGCGGATGTCAGCCCTATGCCTTCGCTTATTAGAAAATATCTCGCAATGCCCGATCTTAAAAGCAGAAAATATCCCATAATGCTTATTTATGATGAAAATTTTGCAGAACAGTTCAAAAACGATGAAAAAGGCGATGATATCATGATAGTAAAGCTTGATAATCTTAAAGTCAAAAAAATTATCTACATCAAAACCGCCGAAGAGTTAAAAAGGTTGATTGATAGCGTTAAATAACGCTTTTATTATGAGTTAAGTTTTGCGATAGTGTCTCCGAATTTTATCTTTGTTGACCTTTCGACGAGTAATTCAACGCTATCTTTTTCAAAAAACATTACTATGGTAGAACCCATCTCAAATCTACCTAATTCCTCCCCTTTTTTTAAAAACACGTCTCCGTAGTAATATGTCGTTATATCGCTTTTATCGCAATTTGTCTGTATTCTATCGTCAAAATTAAATTTCATTTTACCGACATTTAAAGCACCGACAAAAACCATATAAAACAATTTATCCGTATTTGTGAAACATTCCAAGATAACCCTCTCGTTTTTTACGAATAATTCTTCTATCTTAAAAAGATATTTTAGGTTCACAGAATACAATAGGCCTGGAACATGAATAGCTTTTGTAACTCTCATATCTATGGGTGCATGATATCTGTGATAATCTTTTGGCGATAAATATAGGTTGATAAACTTTCCGTTATAAATTTTTTTGAGGTTTTGTCTGTCGGTATCTTTTATCAAATCGTCTATTTTATAGTATGAGCCTTTGATTTGCAATGTTCGACTGATAAACAGATCTCCTGCTTCCGTAACCAAAGAGTCGCAAGGTGAAATAAATATTTTTTCGTCGCTATTAAAACTTCTCTGTTTTTTTAGAGACCTTGTAAATAGCTTATTTAAACTTTTGTATGAGCCAATTTTATCAAAATCGCTCAAATCTACGCCCATTGATTTGACATATAAAAAGTTGATAATATACTGCAACGGAAATGGAAAATTGTAATTTGCAAATTTTCCAAAATATCTGGAAATAATATTACTCATAGTTGGTTTAAAGATCTTCAAATAGTTCCCCTGTCTGTTTAAAACATTTATTATACCATAATTATGAGATCTAGATTGTAAGATTTTTAAAATAACTCTTTGTGTATTATCTCTTCGAGCAAAACGGTTGCGTATGCCCCTTTTGGCAAAAAGAAAGATAATTCAAATTGCGCATCCTCTTTTTTGTATTTATGGGAGATAATCTGTGGAAATATCCAAGCAAATCTTCTTGAGCCGTGCATTTTATTCATATTTTCCTCTATTTCCGAAATAAAATCTTTTTCTATCTCTCCAGCTTCATTGACGGCTCTTTTAGCTTTTTTACCGGCAAGAAGACCCGTAATCGTTATCTCTTTTTTCACGAATCTCTCAGCCTCATATCTAATATCTAAACACTCGAAAGCTTTTCCGTAAGGATAATGGTGTGCAATATCCCCCGGGAGTATTTTAAAGAAGTTTTTTTGTTCTTTTATTTTTTCGATAAGTTCGTCGGGATATACGAACAAATTTTTTAATTCTTTAATATTAAAAGAGTTAAATATTTTACTTATTTCTACTCTTTTACTAAGCCAAAGATTAAAAATATGACTTTGGTATGCATTTATAAAAAACTCTCTTTTCTTTTTATTTTTTATATTTTTTTTACCAAGAAGTATCTCTTTGCCTATTTCAAAATTATTTTTCTCTATTCCGAATCTTTGATATCCAAAGTAATTTGGAGAACCGATTTTTTGGATAATATTTAAAATCTCCTCAATCTTTTTGGCATCAACATTATTTACTTTTTTTAATCTAATAAAAAAATTGTTGCCTTTTAAATGTCCGATTTTCAACTTGTTGACATGGTAACTTTTTTGTAATATTTTGATTTTATTATCATTTAAATGACTTAAATTTTTTTCATATTTTTTATATACGGTTACGTATTGAGAAGTTAATCCGTCTTTATCTTTTAAACCCGCATATCCGATATCCCTAACTTTACAACCCAAAACTTCACTAAGCTTTTGTATCATTTCCCAAGTAGTCATATCTTTTTTTCTGATTTTAAGCATCAAATGTTCACCTTCGCCTGATGGTTCGTACAACGGAACCTCATCCACGACAAAATCTCTACTATTTTTACTGAAATGGACATTTAAAGGAGTATGGTCTAAAAATAAAACTCTATCCATCTGCTAACTTTGTTTTATAGTATTCAAGAGGTTGCGGTTTGCCGAAATAGTATCCTTGAGAATAATCTACCCCTAATGTATTTAATATCTTGTATATATTTTCATTTTCTACATATTCCGCTACGATTTTGATATTTTGCTCTTTGACAAATGTTATAATGCTTTTTACTATGGAAAAAGAGACTCTATTGTACTCTAAATTTTTTATCAAACTTCCGTCGATTTTGATGATATCCGGGTCGTAGTCCAATAGCCTTTCAAAATTTGAATAGCCTGTTCCAAAATCGTCAATAGCAATTTTAACACCAAAAGATTTTACATGCTTAATAAACTCTTTAACTATCGTAAAATCTTTTACATCTTCGTCTTCCAGCATTTCAAATGTGATCTTTTTGGCTTTATCTTCATTATTTTGCAAAAAATCATAGATAATATCTCTTGTTAGTTTTTTTTCTATATCTATAACAGATAGATTAATTGTAACATCTTTACGCAGTACATCTATGGCTTCAAATGAGTTTTCTAAAATTTTTGAAGTTATTTTGTTGTAGTATCTACCTCGTTTTGCTATGTCTAGGATAATATTAGGAGGATATCCTTTAAATTCCTCGTCTAAAAATCTTACTAAAGACTCATATTTTTCTATCTCTTTTGTTTGATTGTTTATTATTGGTTGGTAGTATGAAACGATTGTAGAATTGTCGATAGATTTTTTTATCATGCGTATAATTTTCAAGTTCTTTTCTGCTTTTTTCTGCTCTATTTTGGATAAATCTTTGGCAAATATAAAAGAACTATTGTCGTCCGTTTGTAATTTTATTATACCGTATTTGGCGTCTTCAAGAGCATGTTCGCCGCAAGATAAACTAAGTATGATGGAAATGTCATAATCTACCCCCTCTATCTTTATCTTATTGTGATTGATCTTTTTTTGAAAATTTTTAATATTTTTGATAACATTATCGATGGTTTCAAAGCAATTTTCTTTATCTCTTGTGAGAGCAAATTCACCATTGCCAAGAGAGAATACATTATCAAATATGCAATCCTCTGGCATATATTCAAGTAAAGTTTGTCTAAAAACCTCTTCAAATTTTATCGCTATATTTTGCCCGTAAAATCTTTCTATATCATAAAAATCGTCTATCTTTATATACGCTACAAGCATATTTTTTGAATTTGCACACAAATCGTTTAATTGCTTTTTTTGATCCATTATATCAGTTATATCAACTCTCAGAGCAATATATTCTAAAATCTCACCATTTAGATCAAGTATAGGCTTTATCGTTGCATCCACATAGTAAAAATTTCCATCTTTTTTTCTATTTTTTACTATACCTTGCCATATCTGTTTTTTATTTTTTATCGTATCCCACATATCTCTAAAGGCTTCTTTGGGCATATCCGGATGTCTAACGATATTATGGTTT
This sequence comes from Campylobacterota bacterium, assembly GCA_013153915.1. Lineage (GTDB taxonomy): Bacteria > Campylobacterota > Campylobacteria > Campylobacterales > JALSKU01 > JALSKU01. Next base: position 1,528 of record JAADDL010000032.1, on the reverse strand, counting down.
TTGCCTATCAGTTCCTCTTTGGTGTATCCCGAAATTTTGCAGAATTTATCATTTACATAAGTTATGATACCCTTTGTATCGGTTTTAGATACGATACTGCTAGCATCCGCTGCTTCTTGATACTGATTTAAAAGATTCAGGTTGTGTTTGGATTCATATTTTAATTTTAATTTTTGTGTGATTTTTTGTAGAATGCTTATGAATTGCTCTATTTCTATGGGTTTTAGCAGATAACCATCCACTCCAAGCCTGATACTATCCATAAAAAAGCCGGATTCATTATATGCCGATAAAACGAGTATAAATACATCTTCGTCAAACTCTCTGATCTCTTGAATCATCTCAAGACCGCTCATTTTAGGCATATTGATATCAGTAATAATGAGATCTATTTCATTGTTTTTAAATTTTTCAAGCCCCTCTACTCCGTCTTCAGCGATGGTAATATCAGTAAAAAATTCCTCAAGAACACCAAGAGTAGATTCTCTAGCTTCCGGATTATCTTCAACGTATAGAAGTTTTTTTGTTTTTAAAAAATCAATCATCTCTTCAAGTTTAACCATCCTTGCCTCCAAGCACAACTCTAAAAACGGCACCATCTTTTTCGTTAAAAGCGTATATTTTACCGTTGCAATGTTCTTCAATAATAATTTTACTCATATATAGCCCTAGTCCTGTGCCGTCTTTTTTCTTTTTGGTGGAAAAATAAGGATCAAATACTTTGTCGATTATATCCTCTTTTATTCCTCCTCCGTTATCAGAAATCTCTAATATCATATCGGCATCTTTTTTGTATGTCTTTATTTTTATATAGGGATCTTTCACTTCTTTATCCAAAAGTATATCTTCGGAATTTTTTATCAAATTCAAAAGAACTTGTTTTAATTCGTTAGGATAACCCTCAAACTCTTCATTATTGTTTAATTCTTTTATTATCTTGATATTTTTGTTTGCTATGGAGGTCTCCACAATACTTAGAACACTATCTACTAAAGATGTAAAATTAACGCTACTTTTTTCTTTTTTTGCTTTGAAAAAGTCTCTAAAGTCATCTATTGTCGAACTCAGGTGTAGAGAATAGTTTGATATTTTTGTTGATAGTTCTATAGCATTTTCTCTGTCAAGCTTATTTAGTCTGGCTTTTAGATTTATTGTTGCGCTTGCTGAGCCTATAGCCGCCAAAGGCTGTCTCCACTGATGAGCTATCATACTTATCATCTCTCCCATTTGCGCTAGCCTATTTTGTTGAAACATTGCTTGATCTTTTTGTCTATTTTCCTCGACAGCTTTTCTTATCTGCTCTTTAAGTGTTTTATTGATTTCTTCAACATGTTTTAAAGCCTCGTGTTTTTCTTTTTCTCTTTTAAAATCAATATATGAAAATAGGATGATAAACACAAAGATTACCATAAAAAATATGAGTATCTTTTTATAATTATTTTCCAACTCTTTTAATATTTTAATAATAAATGAGTGACCTTTCATTGAAAAGTCAAAAACGAGTATAGCGTTAATCTGTCCATCAACC
>JAADDL010000004.1 GCA_013153915.1 Campylobacterota bacterium | reverse complement strand
ATAAAAAGCTTTTTTTTGATTGTATAACAAGATACTAAGCTCGCTTAAAGGTTGTCTCCACTGATGGGCTATATTTGCGATCATCTCACCCATAGCGGCAAATCTTGCCTGTTGGAACATCACCCTATCTTTTTCTCTATTTTTTTCCACCTCTTGCTTTATCTTCTTTTCAAGACTGGCATTTAACTCTCTAAGTTTTAAAGTCTGTTTTTTTATCCTATCTTCAAGCGTGAGATTTAACTGTTCTAGCTCCAACTCTTTAGCCGCAAGCTTATTTGCATTCTCTATAGCTTCGGTCACATCGTATCTAATAGCAACAAACTCTTGTATCTCACCTTTTTCGTCAAGTATGGGAATAACGGTCGTGTTTACATAAAAGGTCGAACCGTCTTTGGCTAAATTTTTAACGGTAGCCTTATAGGTTTTTTTTGCAAGAATTGCATCCCATAGATTTTTAAAAACAACGGAAGGAACATCGGGATGTCTTACGATGTTGTGATTTTTTCCGATAAGCTCCTCTTTAGAATATTTGGATATCTTGCAAAACTCATCGTTAACAAATGTTATTATGCCGTTTATATCGGTTTTTGAGACAATATTATTTTTTTCGATAGCTTCAATATATTGCTTTAACAAAATATCTCCTAAGGGTGTTTGGCTTTGCAACAGTCATGAAAAGTGGCATTCGGGTCGGTTATAAACCAATATCCTTTATATATCATGTATAGACCGAAAACTATTATTAAAAAAGAGGCTATTTGAATCATAGTTTTTCTAAAACTGGTACTTTTTAAAGAACCGACGATAAAGCCCAGCCCTAAAAGTACGGGGATAGTGGAGAGTCCAAATATCATCATCACAACCGCACCCCAAAAAGGTGAACCCGTAGATGCCGCCGAAGCCGCAAAAAAATAGACCAAACCGCATGGCAAAAAACCGTTTAACATACCCAAAAAGAAAAAACTCGGAAGTGATTTTGAGTGTATCAGCATAGAAAAAAGCTTTTTCACGGCGGGACTGCTAGCTAAAGAGGACTCGATGGATGTTAAAAATCTTATCTTACCCATCAAAGACAACCCCATAAAAAACATAAAAATACCGATAACTACATTTAAAATACCCATAGATATGTGATCAAATACGAAAATACTTCCTAATAATCCAAAAAAAGCGCCTATAATGGCATATGAAGTGACTCTGCCTATATTGTATAGAAAGTGGCATAAAAATTGATAAGCCCTACTCTTATCGGAGTCCACCTTTGCCGCCGTATAAGCTACGATAAAACCTCCGCACATACCGACACAGTGTCCAAGACTCCCAAGAAAAGCGACACTCATAACGACATATAGATTTACGATATCCAAACCGTTTCCTCATCTAATATGTCATAAATTTTCGCTTTTATAAAACCCACTACTTTATCCTATCGGCAAACTCTTTAAAGATATATCTACTATCATGAGGTCCGGGGCTGGCTTCGGGATGGTGTTGTACCGAAAAAATAGGAGAGTTTTTATATTTTACCCCTTCGATAGTATCGTCAAAAAGATTTATATGGGTGATATCGGCTATATCGCAAATGGTATTTGGTACATTATAGTTGTGATTTTGAGCCGTTATCTCCACTATCTTGCTATTTTGATTTTGCACGGGATGGTTGCCTCCGTGCTGACCGAATTTTAACTTATAAGTAGGATGTCCGTGAGCTATGCTTAGAAGTTGATGTCCTAGGCAAATGGCGAACATAGGAACCTTAGCGTCTATCAACTTTTTTATCTCTTTGGCTTCATCTTTTAAAACCAAAGGATCTCCTGGGCCGTTTGATAGAAAAACCGCTTTTATCTCGCCTCTTTTATATCTATCTATCAACTTATCGGCATCAAAATCGTGAGGCACAACCTCCACTTCAAATCCGACCTCGCTCAACTCGTTTAAGATATTCCTTTTAACTCCAAAATCTATCGCCACTATCTTTTTCAATTTGGAAATATCGGTATTGTAGCTCATTTTAGAGTGATTCCAAGCTCCGTATTTATGGATATATGAAGTTTTCGTGCTAACTTGTTTTATGTAGTTTATCTCTTCAATCCTAGGAGAGTTTAAAAGCAACTCTTTTAACTTCTCTTTATCGGAAATTTCGGTAGAGGCTATCATCATCAACGAACCCCCGTCTCTAACGATTTTCGTCAAAGACCTCGTATCTATATCGCAAATCCCTATAGCCTTATGCTTTTTCAAAAAATCATCAAGCGACTCTTCGGCTCTAAAATTTGAATATCTTTTTTGATAATTTCTCACTATAACGCCGCTGGCATAGACGCTAGAACTTTCCATATCGTCATCATTACAGCCGACATTGCCGATCTCGGGCATAGTAAAGACTATAAATTGTCCGGCATAACTTGGATCGCTTACTATCTCTTGATAACCGCTCATAGAGGTATTAAAAACTATCTCACCCGTTTTTGTACCCTTTGAACCGAAACTTTTAGCCTTTATAAAAGTACCGTCTTCAATATATACCCAAATATCTTGCATATCTTTTCCTACATCATCCCTATCTTTTTAAGCTCTTCTTGATATAACTTTTCAAATACTATATCATACTCTTCACTACCCGGTATCAACTTTCTTTTATAGTTTTTAATCTTTTCAATAACTCTATCCTCTATCTCTTCAAACTTTTCAAGATAACTCTCAATAGAGCTGAAAATTATATTTTTTACCATATTTTCTGATACATTAAACTCTATCAAATCATTTTGGATAAGATTATCAAGTATCTTATGAGAGAGGTCACTATATCTATCTTCATAAGAGAGAATCACTCCATACTCATTTGCAAGTCTTTTTTTGATAAGCCAAAACATATTTCTTTGGTCTACCTGCATAAACTCCATCTCGTCCGCATTCTCTTCCATAATTTCATAAACTCTCTCTTCAAGAGCCAACTCTTTTTGAATATCCACTTCGATAATATCCTTTGCGGCTTTTGCTACCGGTTCTACACCGGAACTCATAGTTATAAACGAGCTATTTAGTAGATCTATTGCGATTTTATTTGCTATATACGGTGCGTGCGGTTTTCCTATTTTCATACTAACAAACCTTACTATTATTTATTTTAGCAAATATTTTATCTAAAATTTCGTAAAGAGCTTATTAAAATATATCTTTGTCACAAAATTATAAAAAAGTGTCACTTATTGTTTTTGCCGACATAAGCCGCTACATGATTTGGAATACCTCCGGGAGGCACTAAAGCTATCTTGTCTCCATCCCCGATAACGGTATCAAGAGGCATTATTCTATGGTTGACAAACGCCGCTTCCACATCCTCTCTATCAAGTCCTATATAATCTATCAGCTTCTCTACGCTTAACCCTTCGGGAATCTCCATCTTAACATTTGTACACTCGATATTTTTCTCTTTAAGCTTCGATTTTAAAAAAGAAAACGCGCTAAATGTTATCGTTATCATCTCTTCTCCTCATTAAACGGTGGTCCTTTTATCAGTGATTCAGTGATTTTGGATGCCTTTTGGGGAGGCATTTTAGCCATTATTTTTGAAATCTTTTTCGGTTTTAGATTGAAAAGTATCTTGCAAGCTTGAGATATTTTCATATTTGAAAGTATCATAGCCGCCGCAGAATCTTTCATTTTAGAGTAAGTTTCGCTTATTTTATCGTCTTTTGCGTCCTTAATGGCTTGCAAAAGCTCTTTATTCTCTTTGATTAATTTATTTAACTCTTTCTTTTTGATTTCTATCGTCTTTAAAGTAGCGTTTATATCTTGCTCTTTTTTCAAAAGAAGCTCTCTTTTTTTATCCAGCAACGCATTCGTCGCAGCCCTTAAAGCCTCGTAAGCTTCTTGCGCTTCATCGATTTTTTCTATCTTTTTGGCAAGTTCCGCTTTTCTTTGCTCAAATATTTGGTTACAATCATAAGTCGCACTCTTGCTATCCGCCGCAAAACAAAAAGAGAGGATGGTTAAGATAGATATAAATATCTTCAAATATGCCTCCTTTTATATGTTATGATTGAAACCTCATCAAGCATTTTCTCTTCCTCTTTTTGCATCTTTTTCAATTTCTCTTGGATAACCACATCCTCAAGGTATTTTACCTTCTCATACTCTATCAGCGCTTTTTTATGCTCTTGCTGAGCTATCTTTATCTCCTCTTCCTTTTGCCTTAGTTGAAGCTCTTTCTCTCTTTTTCTGTTCATCAAAGTTTCAAAAGTGTAATTTCTCGATAAAAATTTTACAAACTCTCCTTTTTTTGGCACCTCTATCTCTTTTATCTGTTTTAAGATAGATTCAATATCGCTATTTAGTATATCTTTGTATCTATTTAAAACCGCTATAATATTCTCGATACTGTCAACTTTTTGTTTTCTTATTTTAACCAGTTGAGAATATTTTGTTTTCATAAAACTTCCTACCTTATGATAGTTTCACCTCTATCGGGTCCTGTTGATATGATGCCGACCTTAACACCGCTTATCTCTTCAATCTTATCCACAAATCTTTGAGCGTTTTTAGGCAAATCGTCATATCTATCGATACCTTTTACTCTATCCCAACCCTCTATCTCTTCATAAATAGGTTTAACATTTTCAAGGTTTGAAGGAAAATCCTCCACTCTCTTTCCGTCTATCTCATACGCCACGCACAATTTTATCTTTTCAAATCCGTCAAGCACATCAAGCTTCATCAAGGCAAGCTCGTCACATCCGTTAAGCCTGCTAGCGTACCTGCAAGCCACACCGTCAAACCATCCGCATCTCCTTGCGCGTCCCGTTGTGGTGCCGAACTCATGCCCTTTTTCTCCTAGCATCTTACCATCTTCGCCGAAATCCTCCGTTGGAAACGGTCCGTTTCCAACTCTTGTACAATAAGCTTTTACTATACCTATCACTTTTCCGATATCTTTATGATTTATCCCGAGCCCCGTACAAGCGCCGGCACTTATCGTATTTGAGCTTGTTACATACGGATAAGTCCCATGGTCTATATCCAAAAGAGTTCCCTGAGCACCCTCAAGCAAAACTCTCTTATCTTTTTTAAGTTCACTCCATATCAGATGAGTGGTATCGCATAAAAACGGTTTTAAAAACTTAGCGTACTCGTCAAGCTCTCTTTTTAACTCTTCATATGTAGGCACTTCCACTCCGAGAAATTTAAAATACTCCTCGTTTGTTTTGAAATACTCAAGCAAAGATTCGCTCATCTTTTTAGTATCTCTAAGCTCTCCGAGCCTGTGTCCGTTTCTCTCTATCTTTAGTCCATAAGCGGGTCCTATGCCTTTGCCGGTTGTTCCTATCGCTTTTTTGCCTCTCAACCTCTCTCTTGCCATATCTATCTCTTGGTGAAAGTTGAGTATCACATGAGCTTTATCACTGATAAAAAGCCTTCCTTCAAGATCGTCAAAACCGTTATCTTTTACCTCTTTTATCAAAGCTTTCGGGGAAACCACAACACCGTTGCCGATGATGTTTATAGCCTCTTTATTTAAAACCCCCGACGGTATAAGGTGCAAAGCAAGCTTCATATCTTCTACGACTATCGTGTGTCCCGCATTGTGTCCGCCTTGATATCTGGCAACCACATCGTATTCGCTAGCAAGTCTATCCACTATCTTGCCCTTTCCCTCGTCTCCCCACTGGATACCGACTATCATATCAGCTTTACTCATTTTCGCTATCTCCTTTTATCTCTATAATCGCGTCTATATATTCGGCAAAACCTACCGCTTCGTTATCTTCAAAAAGATAGCATCCCCCGACGCAAAGGGTTCTGTTTTTATCGAAAAATCTAAAAAATAAATCGTTATAATATCTCATTCTATCATAATAAAGGGGTGAAAAAAATATATTGTCATAATCTATTTTCTTACTCAACTCATACATCTTCTCAAGCTCTTTTTTGATGCTATTTGGCGCTATTTTGATAACGCTTCTTATATCGTCCATCGACTCCAAGCAAGCCAATTTATTTAACCAATGAATATTTTTTTTCAAAATCTCCTCAAGATTGCCGCTACCGAATATCGAGATAGGCAAATTCAACTCTTTAGATATAATTCTCGGAATATTGATATTGCAAATATGCAACATCGGTTTAATATCTATCTTCTTATATATTTCTATGGATATATTTATGGGTTCGCTAAGATCGCTCGAGCCTATATTTTCCGCTCCCACTTGATATATTTCGTTGCTTGGATACCTATATACGGGTTGTATATAAAACCACTTCCTGCTCTTTATACTCCGACCCAGCCTTTTAGTGATAAGCCTTACCACATCAAGCGTACTATCGGCTCTTAACGATATGATATTGTTTTTCTCATCCGAAAATCTTATCAACTCTTTTTCGTCTATGGAGTTATGCTGATGATACGAAAAGGTCGGAGTGACTATCTCCTGATAGCCGAAATCCTCCAATATTTTACTCGATATATACTCCAGCTCTCTTTTTAATTTGGCGCTTTTGCCAAAATAAAGTTTGCTGTTTCTCGGTATCTCATGCTCATAAATCATACGATCTCTTTATAGTATATTTCATTAAACACCCGATTTGCCTCACCGTTATACACTCTAACTTTAGTCTCATCCAAAATCATCTCAAGAGCATTCAAAACCCAAGACGCTTCATAAGGCTTTATGAGCCCCATATGGTTTATCCTAAAAAGTTTGCCTTTTAGATGGTCTTGCCCGCCTGCGATATTGACCTCATACTTTTGTTTTAGTATCTTTCTTATCTCATCGGCTCTATCGTTATATACTGCACTCATGGCGATAGCAGGCGATTTTGGATATATATTGAAACCTATGGCTTCAAGAGCTTTTAAACTAGCCTTGCTCCTAGCTTTCGTTATCTTATAAAATCTATCCAAACCTATATCGAATATCTCATCAAGCATTGCGTTTAACCCTATGATAAGAGTAGTCGCCGCAGTCCAAGCCGTAGTATCTTTTCTTTGCTTTTCAAGCTCAGTTGCTAGATTGAAGTAGTATCCGAAACTCTTTTCCTCTATCTTTTTGATAGCCAAAGGGCTTAAACCTATCATCGATAGACCCGGAGGCAACATAAAAGCTTTTTGACTGCCGCTTATAAGGGCGTCTATATCTCTCACATCCACCTTTTCAACCCCGACGGCGGTTATACCGTCCGCAACGACAACGATATCTTTATTGAACTCTTTTACGGCTTTCGCTATCTCTTCTACGGGATGTCTAAGCCCTCCCGCACTTTCACAAACTTGTATAAAAACCGCATCTATATCATCGTTATTTTGCAAAGCTTCCTCTATATCTTTTACGCTTGCGGGAGTATTCCACTCATATTTTAGCTCTACAAGCTCAAGATTGAAAGCTTTAACAATTTTTCCAAATCTCTCTCCGAATTTTCCCGCATTTACGGTAAGAGCCTTTTTACGGCAAAGGTTTGTAACGCTTGCTTCCATAGCCCCCGTACCGCTTGAGCTTAATAGTAAAACTTCGGGCATACCGAACACTTTTGATAACTTTTGTCTAGCTTGTCTAAATATCTCCGAAAATTCCGGAGTTCTATGGTGGATGGTCGGAGCGCTCATAGCCATCCTTATCTTTTCGGGTACTGCGGTGGGTCCGGGTGTCAAAAGTAACATCGTCTCTCCTTATAAGGTTTCGCCTTTGGCGTGAGTTTGTACATACTCTTTACCAAACATTTCCATAGCCTTTTGTTTAACTCCTTTGATGGTAAACCCGAACTTCTTAAACAGATCATTAGCCTTTCCGGAAGCTCCGAAACTACTCATACAAAGCACTTCATCGGCATATCTATACCACTCTATACCGCTTGCGGCTTCAACCGCTAAAACCTTTGTACCTTTTTTTATTATCCTATCTTTATACTCTTGAGGTTGAGCGTTAAATATCTCCATACAAGGTACGCTTACGACATTTGCGTTTATTCCCGCCACTTCGAGATGACAAGCCGCCTTTAAAGAGGTCATCACTTCGCTACCGCTTGCAATGATAGTCAAGACGGCATCTTCTCTCTCGGCAACCAAATATCCTCCGTTTTCCACATTTCCGTAAGCCGTAAATGGTTTTAGGGTTTGGAGTTTTTGACGGCTTAAAACAAAACCGCTCGGAGCGTCCAAATCCAGTGCCAATTTCCAGCAAGCTACATTTTCGCTTGCATCGGCCGGTCTAAACAGATAAAATCCGCTTAAAGCCCTAAATTGACTTATCTGTTCGATAGGTTGATGAGTTGGTCCGTCTTCTCCGACTCCTATACTATCATGAGTCCATACGAAAAATCTCTTTAACCCCATCAAAGCGGCAAGCCTAACGGACGGCTTTTGATAATCGCTAAAAACAAAAAATGTTGCATCAAAAGGTAAAAACAGTCCATACAAACTCATAGCGTTCGTTATGGCCGCCATTGCGTGTTCTCTGATACCAAAATGGATATTTCTTCCGTTTGGAAAATCTCCCAAATCATTCAAATATGTCTTATTTGAAGGTGCAAGGTCTGCACTTCCGCCTATAAAACCAGGAACGGCTTTTGCGATAGCGTTTAATATCTTATGGTTGCTTTCTCTGGTAGCTATCTCGCTTCCGGCTTCAAATTCGGGCCAATCAATCCTTGAAAAATCGGGGTTTTGCAAAGCTTTTAAAGCTTCATTTTGTTCTACTAGCGGAGCTTCGTTAACAAGCTTTTTCCACTCCCTTTCAGCCAAATCGCCCTTCTCTACGGCACATCTAAACTTAGCTAAAACATCTTCCGGCACAAAAAATGTCTTATCGGGGTCAAATCCCGCTTTTTTCTTAGAACACTTAATATCATCTTCTCCCAAAGGAGCGCCATGAGAGCTTGCTTTGCCTTCAAAAGCACACGAGCCTTTGGCTATAACGGTGTGGGCTATGATAAGAGTGGGTTTTTTACTACCGTCACAAACTTTCAAAGCTTTTTCGATTTCGTCAAAATCGTGTCCGTCAATCTCCAAAACATTCCATTTTTGAGCCTTAAACCTATCGGTTACATCTTCTACCCAAGCGATATCGGTTTCACCCTCTATAGTGATTTTGTTTGAGTCATATATCAATACCAAATTTTCAAGCTCAAGTTTTCCCGCCAAAGAGCAAGCCTCATAGCTAATACCCTCTTCAAGGTCTCCATCTCCGCACAAACAGTAAACTTTATGGTCGATTATCTTTGCCGTTTCGCTATTTAGCACCTTTTTGGCATATTTGCTAGCCATAGCAAAACCTACGGCGTTTGCCACACCTTGTCCAAGAGGTCCCGTAGTTATCTCCACTCCCGGCACATCTCCGTATTCCGGGTGTCCCGGAGTCTTGCTTCCAAGCTGTCTAAAGTTTTTCAAATCTTCCAAAGATATATCATAACCGCTTAAGTGCAAAAAAGAGTATATCATGGCACTTGCATGACCTCCGCTAAATACGACTCTATCTCTATTTAACCACTTTGGATTTTTGGGATTGTGTTTAAGCTTTTGACTAAGCACACTCAAAACATCCGCCATACCCAAACACACGCCCGGATGTCCGCTTCCGGCTTTTTGAATCATATCCAAACTCAAAAATCTTATAGTATCGCTCATCTTTTTCAAGATTTTCTTATCTTCCATTTTCCATCCTATTTAAAATATTTTTCTATAATCTCAACTAAAACTTGAGACAAAGCCTCATCAAACCCTTCAGCCCTGTCTCGCAACTCATCAGCTAAACTATCCCTTTCAACAATAGCATTCTCAAGTCCCATTAGATTGACAAAAGAGTTTTTATCTCCGTCGTTACTTGTGGTCTTGCCCGCCTCTTTTTCATCTTTAGTGGCGTCTATGATATCATCTTGTATTTGAAAAAGAAGTCCCAACTTTTCACCGAACTCAAAAAGTTCGTCTTGCTTATTTTTGTCAAGAGATACAATAATAGCGCCCATCTTCAGACTTGACGCTATCAGTTTGGCAGTTTTATGAATATGCAAAAATTTCAACTCTTCAAGCGTTAAGGTTTGATTTTCAAAATAACAATCAATAGCCTGCCCCAAAACCATACCTCCGACACCGCCATGGTATGATAACTCTTTTATAAGCTTTATCTTAACTTCGTCGCTTAAGGGGGCGTTTGCTATAAGATAAAAAGAGTGGGTATTTAAGGCGTCTCCCGCCAAAATAGCGGTCACTTCGTCATAAGCTTTATGCAAAGTGGTCTCTCCTCTTCTAAGGTCGGCATCATCCATAGCGGGCAAATCGTCATGAATAAGCGAATAAGTGTGCAAAAGCTCAACACCCAAAGCCACCCAAAACGCATTTTTTACAAGCAAAGGCTCATAAGCGTTTACAACGCTAAGCAACAAAAGAGGTCTAAATCTTTTGCCTCCGGCTAACACCATCTTTTTTAGAGCATCGTTATAAAAAGGGTGAAAGCTATCCACCTTAGGCAGATTTGCCTCCAAAAACAGCTCAAACTCTCTTAAAAAATCACTCAAATTATCTCCTAAAATGTACAAAAAATTGAAAATCATCTCTATCGAACAGTAAATAGACAAATTTACCGCTCAATTTTGATAAAACTTTTTTTACCTGCGGATATGAACGGATATATGTTTGATTTATCTTCAAAAGCTTATCACCCTTTTTTATTCCCAATTTATCCGCCAAAGAACCTTTTGACACATATGAAACTTTTAAATCGTACCTCAAATAGAGTCCGATATACGCCAAATAGTTTTCTCCCAAAACTCCGCCGGATAATTTTCTTTTTAGTTTTATCTTTTTGTGAAAAATCCTATTTTTTCTTTGAAATTTTATATCAATCTTTTTATACGGTTTTGAAAAAAGTATATATTTGCTAAGCAAACTAACATCCTCAAAGGTTTTCCCGTCAACGCTCAAAATCCTATCTCCGACTCTTATGCCGTAGTCATGAAAGAAAGGATTGATCTCTTTGACGAATATTTTATCCCCTTTTTGAGTGAATTGCAAACCGCAATCGGCATAAACAACCTTTTTGTTATTTAAAAATCTTAATATAAAATCACTATCTATAAAACTTTTTCCTCCTGTACTTAACCCAAAACCCCTACAACAAACACACTCTACCAAAGAGTTCGGTTTATGTTTTTTATCCAGTTTTGCAAAACTATTAAGTCCGTTACCTTTGGAGACAACTTTTGACAAATCGTACTTTTTTTTATTTATAACGGCTACGATACCGCTTTTATCCATCTCCTCAAAAGGAACAAAGCGGACAAAAGGGATATCTTTTGGAACCCTTATAAGATAGAGCCCCAAAAACGGGTCTCTTTTTATATAGTGTTTTAGATATTTTCTTGAAAAAGTTATCGCTTTTCCTTTTGAGACAACTACAAAATCTTTACCGTATTTTTTTATAAAAGATTTAGCGCTTCTTTTGTAGCAAGCTTCAAAATCCCTCTTTATGGGCTCAACTTTGCCGTATAGCAAAGCTATACATAAACCCACTAGAGCGAATACTCTTGTCATTTTATTTCCTATCCTCCAAAACCGCCAAGAGAACCCAGCATCTGAGATGCGACTAGCTTTTTATCCTCTTCCACCATCTTTAATACATCGTTTATCGCACTAATAAGAAGTATCTGCATCGACTCCTTATCCTCAAGCAAAGAGTCATCAATCTCTAAGTCTATTATCTCTCCCGCGCCGTTTGCCGTGACCTTCACAAGACCGCCCCCGCTTTTGGCGGTAAACTCTTTGTTCTTGCTATTTTCTTCCATTTTTTTAGCTTCTTCTTGAGCTTTTTGGAGCATCTCTCCCATTTTACTAAAGTCAATATTTTCAAACATCTCTTTTTACTTCCTTAACTCTATTTTTCTCATCTACCAAAACAATTCTGGGCTTAAACTTTTTTAACTCTTTTTTATCAAAATAGGCATAAGCTATGATAATAATTTTGTCTCCGATTTCAGCTTTTCTTGCAGCCGCTCCGTTTAGACAGATGGTGCCGCTATCTTTTTTGCCTTCTATCACATAAGTGGCAAACCTCTCTCCGTTGTTGATATTGACTATCTCGACCTTTTGCCCCTTTTTTAACTTAGCTTTTTTCATAAGCTTCTTATCTATCGTTATGGAACCGATATAATTTAGATTGGCGTCGCTTACGGTCGCTCTGTGAATTTTACTAAAAAGTGACTCTATTTGCATGATATTTACTCTGATATATTTTATTACTCTATTATATCAAATAAAACTTGATATAATTGTAAAAACAAAAAAGGATCGAGATGAAAAAGGTTATTTTAACAGCCATAGCGGCTTCGATTTTATTTACGGGGTGTACGCAAGAAACCCAAAATAAGATAGGAAGAAGTATACAAAATTGGACCGGAACAAACGGTGTTTTAGATGTTTATGCGGGAAACAAACTGGTTAGAAGATTTATCAAGATAGATAAACTCTCAACAGCTTACGGCACAAGCGATGACAAGCCAAGACCGTATAGATACGGATACGGTTATGTGGATAAAAATTTTAACTATAAAGTAGATAACGGTGAAAAAAAGGTATACTTTGAATTTAGCGACTACTCTACAAGCTATATTTTTTACGAAAATCCCGATTGATAGCTAAAATATCTTTTTAAGTATCGCTATAACTTTGGTAAAAAAAGAGCTTTTCTCTTTTTTTACCATCTTTTCATCCTCTTCGTAGTTGTCTTTTAGTTTGCTATATAGCCAGTCAATGTGTCTTTTTGCGTCTTGAAGATAGATAGGTTCAAAATTTTCACTCATCTTTACTATCCAAAATCTTCTCTATCTCTTTCATAGCATCTTGGTTTTTAAGCGTGAATTTTATCTCTATCCTTCTTGATTTATCCTTATCCTCATTGCCGTTTTTATCTAAAATTGGGTCAAGATAACTTCTGCCGCTTGCTATCATAAGGTCTCTTAGATGGTGCTTTTTAACAAAATCCAAGGTGGATAGATAGTTCATAACTTCATAAGCTCTTTTTTGAGAGAGTTGCAGATTATAAAGATAGCCTCCGTCACTATCGGTATGTCCCTCTATGATGATTTTATCTAGATGCTTTTTGATATCGGGATTGTCTATGAGGGCTTTTACATATCTTAAAAATACCTTTTTAAGCTCCTTTTTTGCACCCTCTTTGAGTTTTGCTTTACCCTTATCAAATAGTATGGAAGCCGAAAAACGCATACTTCCCGTTTTTGGGTCTATTTGTATCTTTTTGCCCAAAGCCTTTTTAAGCTCTGCAATAACTTTTATCCTGATACCCGTTAGATTTTTTATCCTCTTTTTTGTTTTTTGCATCTCTTCGACAAGCCTATCGTATCTCGTCTCTTTTTCACCGATGGTATCAAGAAGTTTTACTATCTGTTCATCTTGCAATTTTAATCTATTTTTCTCTTCCGTTAACTCATTGGATAAAACTAAAATTTTACCCTCGTAATCCTTCAGTTTTCTCTCTTTTTCAAGAAGCGAGGCATTTACGTCATTTACGATGCTTTGCAAAATAACAACTTTTTTACTAAAAGAGACAAGCTGGGTATTTTTTTCCAATAATAGTTTTTTAAGTCTTTTTATCTCGTCGTTTTTTAGTTCCAACGCGGTTTTATTTTTTTTCAACTTATTTTTATTTGAAAGAAGATCGCTTTTTAGAAGAATCGATTTTGTGACGATAGCACCTATAAGAAGAATAAAGACAAATAAAAGCCCCGCCATCAAATCGGCATAAGAGATCCAAAAATTTGTATTTTCATCCTCTTTTTTGAAAAAATCCATTTTTTATCTTTTGGAGTATTTTAGAACATCTTTATGATACTGCTCGATAACGGAAAAAACCTTTTCTATCTTTTCGTCAAGCAAAAAGCCGAAATCTGCAAGTTTTATAACGATATCGGCTATCTCTTTATCAACCTTTTCAAAATTTTTCTCTATATCTTTATTTAAATCACTATCAATCTTATCTATGGTTTTACTCAAATTATCCGTCGCGGTTGTAAAATCTTTTAATGTCTCATCAATTTTTATAGTAGCCTTGAGGGCATTTTCACTCTTATATATATCTCTTAAAGATGTCTCTAACTCTTTTGTAGCACTTT
>JAADDL010000072.1 GCA_013153915.1 Campylobacterota bacterium | reverse complement strand
CGGCGAGAGGGTGAAGGAATCGAACCTCCCTTCGTAACCGACACCGGTACGAACGACGGGTTTGAAGCCCGCGGTATCCACCAGGATGACATACCCCCCAAGATGTGAAAATTCTACAACAATATCACTTATAAAAAGTTAAATCTTTTTTACTTTTGATGTTTCAACAAGTTTTTATATCCATAGTTATATAATTTTACAAATGCCGAAAGCCTAAGGTTTAGGCGAACATGAATAGAGCGTTTATCTTGCTTTCTTTCATCACATCAAAGGCAAATTAAAATATAAAGGTTATTTTATGAAGATAGATTGTTGTGATTTGGCTTGTCCCGAGCCGGTACTTAGAACAAAGAAGGCTTTGGAGGAGCTGGAGGATGACTCCATACTCGAAGTGACGGTAAACTCCGTTAGCTCCATAGAGAATGTCAAAAGATTTGCCACAAAAAACGGATATGAAAGCAGAGTGGAAAAAGATGGAGATAAAACCGTCATAACCATCATCAAAGGGTATGAGTGTGCTATAGCTCCAAAAGATGAGGGTGAAAAGTTTTTGGATAAAACCATATTTATCAAATCCGATAGAGTCGGAGAGGGTGAGCTTGGGGATATCTTGATGAAGGGGTTTTTAAAGACTACTTTGGAGTTTGATAAACTTCCAAAATATGTGATATTTGTAAACAAAGGCGTCTATCTCACCACAAAAGAGGAGCATAAAGAGGTTATAGAGATACTAAAAGAGTTTGAAAAAAGAGGCGTTAAGATATATAGTTGCGGGCTTTGTATGAACTTTTACAAGATAGATGCCGGTGAGCTAAAAGTGGGTGAGATAGGAAACGCTTACGATACCATGGATATGCTTTTACATACAGAAACGGTAACTTTATAGGAGAGACGATGAAGATACTTTTTATATTTAACCATGAACCTTATGACGGTAGCGATGTGGCTTGGAACGGCTTGAGGTTGGCAAAAAATCTTTTTGAAAGAGGAGAAGAGGTCAGGATATTTTTGATGAACGATTCGGTCGATTTGGCAAGAGATTGCAACAAAAAACCCGATAACTACGATAACGACCTTGTTAGTATGCTAAAGGAGATGTATAAAGCGGGAGTAAAACTAAAAGTGTGCGGTACTTGTCAAGCAAGATGCGGACTTTTCAAAAATGAGCCCTATTTTGACCCGACTATCAAAGCGACTATGAACGATTTAGCCGATTGGGTACAAGATAGCGACAGAGTGCTAACATTTTAGTAATGTTTTTGCATATTGTAAAGTAAGTTATTTGTAAAATGTTTACAATAGCCCTTTATTTGGCTATAATTTAATATTTATTGTAAAGTAGAAAAAATATAATAGGAAAGTAATGTATAGCAATCTCTTTAAAATTCCCGACCCAAAATGGGGAAGTAATTTAGCAAATCTTATCATAGATTTGGAAAAATTAAAGGTAAAAAGATTGGAGGGAGAAATACCTCCATATATATTTTTTCAACTTAAAAATATTTTTCAAATCTTAGAGACTTTGGGTTCTGCCAGAATAGAGGGCAATAATACCACACTAGCAGAGTATATTGAAGAGATAATGGATGGAGAGAGTACTTTTGGCGAGAGCAGAACGGAAATAGAAAATATTGAAAAAGCTATAAACTTTATAGAAGAAAATATTGAAAATAATCCTTTAGATAGAGCGTTTATATCTCAGCTACATAAAATTGTAACAAGTGATCTAACTCCGCCACCAAAAGGAGAAGGCTCAAGATATCCCGGAGAACTTAGAAGAAATAGTGTAAAAATCGTCAAATCCAAACATATTCCACCCGAACCATATATGTTGCAAGAGTATTTTGACGGATTTGTAAATTTTATAAATCAAAACTTACAAGAACAATATCAGTTGCTTATGGTCGCTATAGCTCATCATAGATTTAACTATATTCATCCGTTTGATAATGCAAACGGAAGGGTTGGAAGACTTTTAAACTATGCTCTTTTGATAAAACTAGGTTTTAGGGTGAAAAACGGAAGAATACTAAATCCATCGGCAGTTTTTTATGTAGATAGGGATAGATACTATAGGATGCTTTCGACGGCAGATTCTCTGGATGACGAAGATGTTTTAAGGTGGTGCGAATACTTTTTGTCCGGACTTAAAAATGAGATTGAAAAGATAGATAGTTTGCTTGATAGAAATTTTGTGAAAGATAAAATTTTATTGAGATCCGTGGATTTCGCTACCCAAAGAGGGCTTATAAATCCGCAAGAGGAAAAGATACTAAAACTTATCGTAAAAAGTGATGATATGGCTATCAAATCCCAAGAATTAAGTAAAATAGGTATAACAAAAAGTATTCAAAAAACAAGAGCAATGAATAAGCTAAAAGATCAAGGGATGGTCAAAGCGACTAAAAAAGGCGGTAGAGTATATACTGTTGACTTTAGGCACTCTTATCTTTTAAGGGGTGTTATAAAATCATTGGAGAAAGAGGGTTTTGTTTCGGATTTTTTAGAAAAAAATTAGAGAGGAATATATGGTAAAATTAAATAACAAATACAAACTAACCAAGTTTGTAAAAGCCGCAGGTTGAGCCGCAAAACTAGCTCCGGGTGAGCTAACACAGATAACAGACGGACTAACTTGTGATGATAACAATGTGCTAATAGACTTAAAAAGTAGCGAAGATGCAGCAGTCTATAAGATAGATGATAGTTTAGCTTTGGTGCAAACGGTAGACATTATCACCCCTGTAGTGGATGATCCGTTTTACTACGGACAGATAGCGGCAGCAAACTCTTTAAGCGATGTTTTTGCCATGGGGGCGGAAGTAAAAACTGCTTTAAATATAGTGGGTTTTGACGGGTGCAACCATCCAAAAGAGGTCTTAAAAGAGATGCTTAGGGGTGCAGAAAGCAAAGTCAAAGAGTGCGGCGGAAGCATAGTAGGAGGACACACCATAGAGACTCCGGAGATGCTTTACGGACTTAGCGTCACCGGATTTGTGAATCC
>JAADDL010000071.1 GCA_013153915.1 Campylobacterota bacterium | reverse complement strand
ACCAAAACCAAAGCCAAAGCCAAAGCCAAAGCCAAAACCAAAACCAAAACCAAAACCAAAACCAAAACCAAAACCAAAACCAAAGCCAAAGCCGAAACCAAAGCCGAAACCGAAACCAAAGCCGAAACCTAGACCTAGACCTAGACCTAGACCTAGACCGAAGCCAAAACCCATGCAAGCACCCGTTAAAAGTGAGCCTTTAGTCAAAAAAACTATAAAGAAAGATGTAAATATCACCAAAATAGTCAAGACGCCCATTGTCGTCAAAAAAACAAAGATAGTCTCCGCTCCAACAATATCAGCAAAACAGCAATATCTAAAAGTAAACTTTTCAAAGATAGCATCAGCTATCAATGATGCAAAATTTTATCCTAAAAAAGCAAGAAAACTTCATATCGAAGGTACGGTAAAAATAAAATTTTTGCTAAAACATGATAAAACAGTTAAGATTCTTGATGTTTCTTGTAATAAAAGATTTCTAAAAAAAGCCGCTATCAAAATCATACAAAAGGCAAGCACGGAGTTTCCGCCACCTCCAAAAGATATAGAGATAAACATACCTATAGAATTTAGACTAAAAAATTAACCTATCAATCGTGTTTAAACTCCGGCACTATATCCTTTAGGATAGATATTTTATCTTCGGATTTCAATAATTTTTCTATCTGTTCTTTTAGAAGATTTATATCATACTCGGTAGGTTTAGATATAAGAATAGAGTCGTATTTTGTCTTGGCATCCGCCTCGTCTATCAATAGCTCTTCATACAGCTTCTCACCTTTTCTAAGTCCCGTAAAAACTATCTTGATATCATTTTTGCCGCTTAACTCACACATCTTTCGAGCAAGATCTACTATCTTTACCGGTTCACCCATATCAAGTATAAAAAGATCTCTGCCTCTTCCCAAAGAACCTGCTTGAAGCACAAGTTGACAAGCCTCCGGGATAAGCATAAAGTATCTTGTTATATCGGGGTGAGTAACCGTAATGGGACCTCCGTTTTCTATCTGTTTTTTAAATTTCGGTATCACGCTACCGCTACTACCCAAAACATTGCCAAATCTAACGCTAACGATATCCGTATCTTTTGCGTCTATATTTTGACCGTATAGCTCGCACACTCTTTTTGTAGCACCCATAACATTTGTAGGACGAACGGCTTTATCCGTCGATATCATAACAAACTTTTTAACCTTATATTTTACGGAAAGATCCATGCAGTTTTTCGTTCCTATGATATTGTTCAATACGGCTTCTTCCACATTATCTTCCACCAAAGGCACATGCTTGTACGCCGCCGCATGCAAAACTATATCTATGTCATATTTTTGAAAGGTCTTTTCTAAGAGTTTTATATTGGCTACGCTTTGCAATATAGCTACTATATTTTCGCCCTCTAACTCTTGTTCTATTTTATAAAGATTGTATTCGCTATGGTCCAAAAGCAACACTTTTTCGGCGCCGAATTTCACACACTGCCTAGAAAGCTCGCTCCCGATACTCCCCCCTGCCCCGGTTATAAGTACGACTTTATCTCTTACGAAACCCTCTATAGCCTTTTTGTCAAGGTCTTTAGGCTCTCTTGCCAAAAGGTCTTCTATGGAGATATCCTGCAATAGAGTCTTTTGCTCCTCTTTAAGGATTTGAGATATTTTTATATCCCTAATACCGCAAGAGTGTAGCTTTTTTACGACACCGTCCAAACTTTTTCTATCAAGTTCATCCGATATAATCGCGGCTTCTGCTCTATTTTCTTTTGCAACCTTTTGTATGTCCTCTTTGCCGTAAACTTTTATATTGGATAAATAAGTTCCCGCCAATCTTTTTTCGGAAGATATTACGGCTACAGGGTGATATTTAATCTCTCCGTCCAAACAACTTTTTATAACCCTTAAAGCATTAGGACTTGAACCGTATACGATACATCTTTTAAAGTCTTCGTTTTGTTTTCCTTCCATATACAGTCTTCTTGAAATTCTTAAAAAACCTATAAAAAAGAGTGACAAAAACAGATCAATAGCTATAACGCTTCTTGGAAAAGGTAAAAAACTGTTTTGAAAAAGCAAAAAAATAGTCGTAAAAACAGTATATGAAACTATATGAGCCAAAACTATCTTTTTGTACTCCGCCAATCCGAAAAATCTCCAAGTAACAAAATATATCTTGTAAAAAAAGAGTGAAACTATCTTGATGGGTATCAAAAATAGCATCATCATTGTCATGGATTTTAAAAAGTCAGAAGGAATATCGAAATTGAATCTTAAAAGGTAGGACAAATATATAGTAAAAACGGACAATACTATATCGCTTAATACAAAAAACGCCACTCTTTTTGCGAATGTAGGCTTAAAAAATTCACTTAGACGCATATTTTCGCACGACCTCCGCAACCCTTAATATATCCTCATCTTCGCAAGAAGTAGGAGACGGCAAACAAACCCCCTTTTTAAACAACTCTTCGCTTGTACCGTCGACAAACGCTATCTCTTTTTGAAAAACCGGCTGTATATGCATAGGCTTCCACAAGTATCTTGATTCTATATCCAATTCATTCAAGGCTTTGATGATTTTGGCGGGCTTTGTCTTTTCAAAAGCGACAGCGCTTAGCCATCTGTTGCCTTTTGAGTGCTTAATCTCCGGCATAAAACTTATCTCTTTTATATCTTTCAAACTATTTTCATATATCTTAAAAATATCTCTTTTTCTTTTGATTCTATCATTTAAAACCTCCATTTGAGCCACGCCTATAGCCGCCAAAACATTGCTTAGTCTATAGTTGTAGCCGACCTCCTTGTGTTCATACCAAGAAAACGGCTCTTTTGCTTGAGTAGATAGCTTCCTGGCATACTCAATCCACTCTTCATTGTCGCTAACAAGCATACCTCCTCCGCTTGTGGTTAGTATCTTGTTGCCGTTAAAACTATAAACTCCCATATCGCCGAAAGTTCCGCTTTGTTTCTCTTTGTAAGTTGCCCCGAGACTCTCCGCCGCATCCTCTATAAGATAGATACCGTTTTCTTTGCAAATCTCCGCTATCTCCTCAATCTTCGCCATTTGCCCGTAAAG
>JAADDL010000133.1 GCA_013153915.1 Campylobacterota bacterium | reverse complement strand
TTTAAAGATGACAAAATTTTTCCTATTTAGTTCTATTTTGCTTCTCTTCTATTCCGCTTTTTCCAAACCTTTTAGAAAGTTCATTTTTTATTCTTTCGGGATTTATGTTGCTATATGAAAGAGCCACGAGTGTGTGAAAAACAAGGTCGGCACATTCGTAAATAATCTCTTTTTCATCTTTGTCTTTGAGCGCGAAACAAAACTCGCCCGCCTCTTCTACAACCTTTTTCAATATGGTATTTTCACCCTTTTTATACAAAGATGCGACATACGATTTGTTCGGGTCGGCATTTTTTCTCTCTTGGATAGCATGGTAGAGTTTATCCGTTATACTGTATTTATCAGTACTGTTCTCTATGGGGTCGCTGATGATTGTCGCACTTTCCAATTTCGTAAAGAAACAGCTCTCTCTACCGGTATGACAAGCCGCACCGCCTATTTGTTCTACTTGAAGTAGTATGGTATCGTCGTCACAATCAATAAAGATATCTTTTACTTTTTGGATATTGCCGCTTGTTTCGCCTTTTTTCCAGATGCGCTGTCTGCTTCTTGAAAAGTAGTGGGCTATCTTTGTGCTTAAAGTCAGCTCCAAAGCTACTCTATCCATATATGCCAACATCAAAACCTTACCGCTTTTATAGTCTTGAGCGATAGCCGGGATGAGTGGATTTTTCTTCCAATCCACTCTATTTACGATTTGTCTTATATCACTTATTTCCAACTGACACCGCCTTTTGAGGATCTTTGCTATCAAGCCAAATATTTGGCACTACACCGCCAGGAGTTAAAAATATTTTGGCATCTTTGTTTTTTTGTAAAGCTTCGTTGAATTTACCTTGAACATCAAGTTGTTTTAGTTTTAATAGATTTGGCGTCACACTCTTTCCTAACTCTTTGTTTGCGTAGGCGTTGGCGTCCGCTTCTATCTTAACGGCATCGGCTTGACCTTGAGCCCTTATCTTTCTAGCGTCGGCGTCGCCTTGAGCGAGAGCGGCGTTCTTTTGAGCTATTTGTTTGGCTCTTTCTACTTCATATTTTGCTTGTTGGGCTTGCTGTTTTGCTATTTGCACTCTTAGTATCTGGTCTTTTATCTTTTGCGGTAGTACGATTCGTCTTAATTGTACTGCAAGAAGTTGCACCGGCTGTCCAGGCTGAGCGTCTATCCTATCTTTTATACCGGTTGTTATCTGTGCGGCTATCTCGTTTCTTTTTACCGGAAGTTCTTCGGCGGTATATTTACCGACTATATTTCTAGTAACATCCCTTACGACAGGATTGATGATTTTATCTTCCCAGCTAAGCCCCCATGTTGCTATGGTTTGAGGAGCAGTTTCGGCTTTTAGTTTATACTGCACTGTCAAGTCTATGGATACGGGAAGTCCTCTTGCGTCAAGTACCGAGATGGCTCTTTTAAATTTTATGCCCGATTTTGGATTTTGCATCGTAACATCTTCGTTGTCGGTATAGTTTATGATCCTTACTTTGGTATCTACGATATAAATCTCTTGTATAAACGGTATGAAAAAGTGAAGCCCCGGAGATAACGCTTGAGGGTCAAATTTACCCGCAGTCGCTTTTATACCCACCTCTCCCGAGTTTATCACGACAAAAGGTTTTGCCAATATTATCAAACCTATGACGATGATAATAGCGTATATAAAACCGGCTTTTTTACCGAAATCTTGAAAAAATTGAGGCGGTTCAATGCCACCTTTGTCGTCGCTGTCTTTTTTTGGGCTATTTTTCTTGAAATAGTCGTTTAAATCTGCCGGCATCTTTATCCTTTATATATATGTCAATAAATTTTTGTATTTGTCGTTTCGTCCGTAAACTACATCAAAATAAGCCTCTTGTAGTTTTTTGGTTATAGGACCTCTTTTGCCGTCGCCTATAACTCTTGCGTCAACCTCTTTTACGGGCGTAACTTCCGCAGCCGTACCGGTAAAGAAAGCTTCATCGCAGATGAAAACTTCGTCTCTTGTTATTCTCTCTCTTCTAACCTCTATACCGAAATCTTTAGCGAGTTTGATGACCGTATCTTGGGTTATGGACTCTAAAGAGTTGTCGTTGGGAGGAGTTATCAAAACACCGTCTCTGATGATAAAGAAACACTCTCCGCTTCCTTCGGCTACAAAACCTTCGTCATCAAGCATCAAAGCTTCTTCGTATCCGCAATCAAGAGCTTCGAATTTTGCCATTTGAGAGTTAAGATAGTTGGCTACCGCTTTTGCTTTTCCCATAGTGGATTTGACCGAATTTCTAGTAAACGAACTTATCTTTACTTTGATACCGTTTTCAAGTCCTTCGTCTCCCAAATAGCTTCCCCACTCCCAAGCCGCAATAGCGGTTTTTACGGGAGCGTTAACATGATAAAGCCCCATAACTCCGTAGCCCAAATATATTAGAGGTCTTAAGTATACGTTTGATTTAAAATCGTTTGCTCTTAAAAGTTCTATTTGAGCTTGTTCTAACTCCTCTTGCGTGTAGGGCGGAGTTATCATAGTGATTTTAGCGGAATTTAAAAGCCTTTTTGTGTGATCTTTGAGTCTAAAGATAGCCAATCCGTCTTTTGTCTGATATGCTCTAGTACCCTCAAACACTCCGTTGCCGTAGTGTAGGGTGTGTGTTAGGATGTGAACTTGAGCTTCGTCCCAAGGAGTTAACTTTCCGTCCATCCATATATATTTCGCTTTCTCCATGTATATTGTCCTTAAAGATGTATAAAAATAGTTAGATATATTATCAAAAATAATATTAAAACATAATTATACTAGTCGATTTATAAAATAATAGTTTAAATATATTTTATGTATAATCCAACAATTTTTATTTAAAGAGGAATTATATTGATAGACAATAGAATTGATGATAAAAAACTTATAAAATGGATATATTTTGTACCGATTATCAGTATTATCGTAACTATTATATTAACCGCGGCTATTTTTATATACGAAGGACAAAATGTATACGAAAGAGATGTTCAAAGATATAAAAAAAGTTTAATGAAGCTAAAGAGATTGGAATCCGAAGATAGGATAAATAGAATCATTAAACAAATAGATATCAATAGGAA
>JAADDL010000038.1 GCA_013153915.1 Campylobacterota bacterium | reverse complement strand
AAAATATGGGCAGGTAAGGGTGAAACGGCGGTGTAAGAGACCACCGGGGCTTGAGGTAACTCAAGCCGCCTTGTAAACCCAACCCGTAGCAAGAAGAGAGTGGTTGAAGTCTCACATCTTACTACTCTTCGCTAAAATCCCGCTGTAAAGCAGTGATTTAGATGAATAATCATCAAGACAGAACCCGGCTTATAGCCATACCTTATTGTTTTATAAAGATTTTTATTTTTGTTTAATTTGAGATCATATATACAATACTTTCAAGAATATTTAGTCATATTTTATAAACAAAGAGTTATAATTGTTAAAAACGAAACGGGAAAGTTTATGAAAAAAGATACGATAGCATTGCATCACGGATATGACCATAAAAAGTGCGAAGGCACTATGGCGGTACCCATATATCAAACCACCGCTTACGCTTTTAGAGATGCTTCTCATGCGGCGGCTCTTTTTGACCTTAAAGAGAGCGGGTCGATTTACACAAGGCTAAATAATCCTACAACGGACATCTTTGAAAAGAGATTTGCCGCTTATGAAGGCGGTACGGCGGCTATCGCTACTTCAAGCGGAATGGCGGCGATATTTAGCTCCATCATAAATGTAGCCGAAGTGGGGGATAATATCATCATAAGCGATAAACTCTACGGTGGCACGGTGACTTTGGCTACCCACACTCTAAAGAGATTTGGTATAGAAGCTAGGATATTTGATGCCGATGAGGCTAAAAACCTTGAGGAGATTATAGACGATAAAAGCAAATGTATCATATTTGAGTCCTTGTCAAATCCTCAGATAGCTATACCCGATATAGAAAAGATAGTCTCTATCGCAAAAAAACATAAGATATTAACGATTTGCGACAATACGGTGGCTTCCGCCGCTCTTTTTAACCCTATAGATTGGGGTGTAAATATAGTCGTTCATAGTACGAGCAAATATACCACGGGTCAAGGAACGGCTCTTGGAGGTGTTATCGTAGAGAGTGAAGATACGGTAAATATTTTAAAAAACAATGACAGATACTACCACTTTAACGAGCCGGATGTGAGTTATCACGGGCTAGTTTTTAGTGAGCTTGACGCTCCTTTTGTACAAAGAGTTAGGCTGTCTGTCATAAGAGATACCGGTGCGGCTCCGTCTCCTTTTAACTCTTGGCTTTTGCTTCAAGGTCTTGAAACTTTGGATATTAGGATGCAAAAGCACTCCAAAAACGCTTTGGAAGTCGCTAAATTTTTAGAGTCTCACCCTAAGGTCAAAAGAGTCTCGTATCCTGCATTAGAGAGCGATAAGTATCACAAAAGGGCTAAAAAATATTTTAAAGATACGCTTTGTAGTGGACTTTTGAGTTTTGAAGCGGAGAGTTTTGAAGCGGCAAAAAAGATA
This sequence comes from Campylobacterota bacterium, assembly GCA_013153915.1. GTDB lineage: Bacteria > Campylobacterota > Campylobacteria > Campylobacterales > JALSKU01 > JALSKU01. Next base: position 1,712 of record JAADDL010000038.1, on the reverse strand, counting down.
ATGAACTCTACAAAAATATTTAGCATAGTGGTAAATATCGGAGATAGCAAGTCTATCATCACCCATCCGGCAAGCACCACCCATCAGCAACTATCGCTAAAAGAACTTGAGAGTGCCGGTATATCTCCGTCATTGATAAGGCTTAGTATCGGTCTTGAGGATAGTGGAGATCTGATAGAAGATCTTAGTAAAGCTCTAAGGGATTAACCATGATAGTTGAGTCGGTTAGTGAATTGATAGGAAATACTCCGATAATAAAACTTCAAAGAGTTTGTGAAAATTTAGATATCAATCTATACGCAAAGTGCGAATTTTTAAATCCCACCTATTCGATAAAAGATAGAATAGGCTACAACATGATACAAGAGGCGTTAAAAAAAGGATTAATAGATAAAAACACCGTTTTAATAGAGCCGACAAGCGGTAATACCGGAATCGCTTTGGCTTCGACTTGTGCCTCTTTGGGGATGAAGCTTGTGCTAACTATGCCCGAATCTATGAGCAAAGAGAGAATATCTCTTTTAAAGGCGTTTGGTGCAAAACTTGTCTTGACTCCTTCTAAGCTCGGCATGAAAGGTGCAGTCGATAAAGCTAAAGAACTAGCAAACGAAATAGAAAATTCATACATATTGGATCAATTTCAAAATAGAGCAAATCCAAGATCCCATATAAAAACAACGGCGGTTGAAATAGTAAGAGATATGGGAAAAAATATAGACATATTTGTTTCTTCCGTCGGCACGGGGGGAACGATAACCGGTATAGGGCATATTATAAAAGAAGCGAACCCCGATGTGAAAATTGTAGCAGTAGAACCCGCAAAATCTCCGATCTTATCTGGAGGAGACCCTGGAGTCCATGCTATTCAAGGTATCGGTGCGGGTTTTATCCCTAAAGTTTTAGATATGCTTGTGTACGACGAGGTGTGCCAGGTAAAAGATGAAGACGCCATAGATATGTCAAGAAAGCTGGCAAAAAAAGAGGGACTTTTGGTGGGAATTTCCTCCGGTGCTAATGTTTTTGCATCAATTCAAGTGGGCTCAAAAAAAGAAAATAGAGGTAAGAATATCGTTACTATGCTGTGTGATACGGGTGAAAGATATATAAGTAGCGGATTGTATGAATAATTTTTAAGAATTAAAAAATTATAAATTGGATATAATTACTCTTATTTTATGAGGGGTTATTTTTGATATTAGATATTATGATTTTTATCCATATCTTAGCTGCTTCAGCTTGGATAGGCGGGTCAATACTGCTTTTTGGTATGGGATTGTATTTTAAAGATAAAGATGTACAAACTACGGTTTACTACTATATTGGTCCGTTTTACGGCTATTTTGAGATGATTGTGCTTACTTTTCTTCTTGTTACGGGAGGATACTTTATATATGCCTTTAGTATAGGTGAAATACTTATGCATCCCGACGTACCGCTTGCAAAATACCTATTTGTAAAGATTATTTTGGTTTTATTGATAACTTTTTCAACCGCCGTTCATATGTATATATCTTTAAACGCCCACGGAAGAGAGAGAAGCATGAAAGAAAAGTATATCTCAAGAGCTACATCTTTGGCTATCTTTTTTTTGAATCTCGGAATACTTTGGTACGCAATAAAAATAAGAAGCTTGATTTAAATCAATGTTTTTTTAAAAAAAAATGGTATAATTTCGCAAAAATTAATAGGAGTAAATATGTCTGATTTAGAAA
>JAADDL010000065.1 GCA_013153915.1 Campylobacterota bacterium | reverse complement strand
TAAACGGTAAATTTAAAGAATTATCAAGAGAAATATTTGATAGAATTAATGCGATAGAGGAAAAAATAAAACAATACTCTTCTTTGCCCGATACCTACCAATCAAACGATAAAAGAGTGGTAAGTTTATATAACGATGGATTGACTGTTAGCGAGATAGCTAAAAATCTAAGAATGGGTATCGGAGAAGTTGAATTGGTGTTGAAGATTGCGGGACTTAAATAGTATCTTAAAAGAGGTAGATAAGAGTTGGAGAGAGATACTTAAAGTATCTTTTAGCACTTTTGATGAAGAGTATTTGGACTATATTTTAACAAGTGACGACTTTTTCCCAAGTCGAGAAAATTTTTTGAACGCTTTTAAGACTCTGCCTTTAGATAAGACAAAATATATACTTTTCGGACAAGACCCTTACCCAAGACGAGAGAGTGCTATAGGGTATGCTTTTATAGACGGAAAGGTAAAAAGTATATTTTCCGATAAAGGACTTAGCAAAGAGGTCAATAGAGCAACGAGTTTAAGAAATTTCATCAAAATGCTTCTGTTGTGTGAAAGTATACTTAGCAAAGAGGCTCTTACTCAAGATAAGATAGCGTCTATCGACAAGAGTCGTTTTTGTAAAGATATAGTTTGTTTAAAAAACAATTTTGAAAACAACTCCATACTGCTTTTGAATATGGCTTTGATATTTTCTTCAAAAGATAAGACAAAATACCACCTGAAAAAATGGAGAGGCTTTGTAGATAGGTTTTTGCAAGAAATCAAAGACAAAGATATAACGCTTATCTTGTTTGGTCAAGCTTCAAGAGAGATAGAGAGATTTTCCGTCTCAAAAGAGTTTAATAAAAAAATTTTCCCTCACCCTTATAATCTTAGTTTTATAACCGATGAAGAGGTTCAAAGGTTTTTTAAGCCTATGAACCTCTTAAGAGATTAGCTTTTTTCTTCGACCAGTTTATCCAAAAGCGTAAAGAGTTGCTCGCTTGCTTTTTCCATCTCTTCAAAATTTTTTGTTAATATCTCTTCGTATTCTCTTTTTAAACCTTTCTCTTTAACCAATTTAGAGTTTTGAATAGCTTTTTGATGAACTATTTCGTGAGGCTTGTCAATCTCTTTGTATGTTTTAGTATCTCCAAATACATCCTCGCCTTCTCCATGGTACCATTTCCCAAATCTGCAATTATGAGCATCAACCAAATTGTCCTCCGTAATATTTTCGTTTATGACGGAAGAGTATGTGCCTGTTTTGTAAATAATATGGTCAACTTTTACCAGCGTGGTAAAGCTTTTATTTGCCATCATGTTTGATGATTTTGCCGTGTTGTTGGCATTTTTGTTGAAGTCTATGAGAGTGTTTTTAAACTCGTTTACCGTTTCGCCCGAAGTGGTGGCTATATCGTTTATCTCTTTGGCATTTGATTGTATGTCATTTGTCTCTTGTTGGAGAGTTTGGATGGTGATGGCTATCTCGCTTGTAGCTTTTTGTGTTCTCTCTGCCAGTTTTCTAACCTCATCGGCAACCACTGCAAAGCCTCTACCGTGCTCACCCGCACGAGCCGCTTCTATGGCTGCGTTTAGGGCCAATAGATTTGTTTGGTCGGCAATATCTTTGATGAGGTTTATAACCGAAGTTATTTCGCTACTTCTTTCGCTAAGTGAGCTTATAGCCTCCGTAATATTTACGATAAGCCCTATAAGCGTCTCTAGCTTTGCCGATAATTCATTGGTGGTTTCTAAACTGCTATTTGATTTTTCCGCAGTTTCGGCAGATAGGGATTGTATGCTTTTTACCTCTTCCATAAAAGATGTTATATCGTTTTGTATGATTTCCAAAGATTTGACTACACCTCCGTTGAGCTTGCCGAACTTGGCTCCAATCTCTCCCCTAAATTTCTCTTTATTGCCGATAATAATGCCTTCAACTCCTTTTTCTATATTTGATGCGGAGTAATTAAAAAGACCTTGTAAACCTTGAGGATATACTTTTCTCCAAGTGTGTCCTTTGCTTGCATACTCTACGGCGGTATTGACATCCCTCATATAAGCTTCTATTTGATCTAAAAGATCGTTGATGCCCCAGGCAATATTTGAAAGAGGGTCTTTTGTATCTATGTGAGTGACTCTGTTTTCAAGTTTTCCTTTTGATGCCTCTTGTATAACTTTTTCAATTTGATCTTTAAGGTTATTGTGAGAATTTTTTGAACTATCTCTAAAAAAACCCGCGAAAACCAAAAATAAAGATGATTGTTCAATTTGAGGAAATATATGATGCAAAGCGATTAAAGATACGATTGCTAATAGGATTTGCATTTTTTTATCCCTGTACAGATGCGATAAATTCGTCATATGTTACTCCTTTTGTTTTTAATAAATTATTTAGATATTGCATAGATGACTCCATTCCTCCCTCTTTTTCTTTTTTTATTAGAGATGAATAAAGTTCTTCTATCAAATTTAAATTTTCTTCATTAACTTTTCTTCTTACGGAATAGTATCCAACTATATTTCCTCTGTCGTCTATCGACGGTGTTACATTAGCATATACCCAATAGTATCCGCCGTTTTTTGTTCTATTTTTAACAAAAGCAAAGATCTCGTTTCCACTTTTTACCCTATCCCATAAAAGTTTAAAAACAATTTTCGGCATGTCTTTGTGCCTTACAATATTGTGAGGCTTTCCTAAAAGCTCATCTTCTTGATATCCGGCTACTTTCATAAAAATTTTATTGCAGTATGTAATTTTTCCTTTTAAGTCGGTTTTTGAAACGAGCAAATCATTTTGATCCAAATGAATACGATTAGAGTTAAAATCTTCCATTATGTCACTCCTTTTAACTAATACGGTATAATACTATATCGACTAAAAATTAAATGAATGTATCTTTATTTAATAAAATGCATATAAATTTGTGCTATACTATAAAAAAATATTAGGGGATTTGATGCTGATAGATGAATTTGGTAGAAAAATCAATTATATAAGAGTTTCGGTAACGGAAAGGTGTAATTTTAGATGTCAATACTGTATGCCGGAGAAGCCTTTTTCGTGGGTTCCAAAAGAGAATCTGCTTAGTTTTGAAGAGCTTTTTCTGTTTTTAA
>JAADDL010000069.1 GCA_013153915.1 Campylobacterota bacterium | reverse complement strand
CTTATCCGTTTGGTTAGTATCATTTTGCTTTAAAATATCCTCATGGGCTTTTTGGACTATTTCGCTATTTATTTGAGTTATATTTTTGTCTATCGTTTTAGAGGTGTTAAACTCCTCTTTTATATCATCACTTTCATTCGTATCCGAGTTTAAATAAGATGATTTTATTGATGAAACCAACAAAGACGTCTTGTTGTTTTCAGAGTATTCGGTACTGCCGTTTTCATCAATATCCGTATCGTTTATATCTATACCTGATATCTTTGTCGCCTCTTTTACTATAGGATTTTTGTCGTATCCGCTGTTTTGGTCGGTATAATTTCTATTATACAAATATGCGAAAACTCCTCCTATAAATAAAATGATAAGCAAAGAGATAGCGAAGTATTTAGAATATCCTTTTTTTGAAGGAGGAGGCGCTATAAAAAATTCTTTACTGGTTAGCCTATCTCTCTCTCTTAAAAATTCTACCAATTTCTCTTTTTTGGAAGAAAGATCGACACCGTACTCTCGCTCAATAATCTTAATAAACCCCAAACCTTTTGTTTTGCTAATATTTTCAAAATTTTCAAGTTTTATAGACTCTAAATCTTTTTCGCTTATTCGAGTCTTTTTGCTCATCTCTTTAAGATCTACATTTTCAAACAATTCAAACTCATCCATTTGCAATCCTATCACAAACAATGGCTGCCGCCGCACTTACATTTAAAGAGTCAAATTCTCTTACCATTTTGATACTTATCTTCTTATCGGCTCTATTTAAAATCTTTTCGGGAATTCCGCTTCCTTCGCTACCCAAAATAACGGCTCTCTTTTTAGAAAAAGCAACCTCTTTTAAATTTTCACCTTTAAAATCGGTAGCATATATCGAAAAGCCGTCCATCTTTAACTCATTAATCAAATCAAGCGCATTTGGATACAACACCAAAGGCATCCCCATCAAAGCGCCCGAACTTGCTCTTATGATCGATTCTATATTTAAATGCTTTTGAGCCGTCACCACAACGGCATCAACTCCAAAGACATAAGCCGTTCTGACGATAGCTCCGATATTACCAATATCGGTAACATTGTATAGAATAAGTATAAAATCACCCTCTTTGATGTCTTTTAAAGAGGATAACTCAAAATCTTTAATCTTCAGCAAAAAACCTTGATGATTTCCGCCTCTTGCCATGGCTTGAGCTTTTTTAGGATCCACTCTAACAACTTTGGCAACATTGGAAAATCTATAAAACAGTTTTTTATCTATCTCTTTTTGAAGATATACCTCTTCTATCATATTCGGATAGTTATCCAAAATATACAAAGAGATCTGCTTGCCGTATACTATCATCGGATGATTTTATCTAAAGTTTCTTTAATTATTGTTTAGCGATAAGTTTCGCATACCACTCTTTTGTGCTTTTGTCCGTAATCTTGCTAAGCAGTTTGGCTTTTTGTTTCGGCGGAATATCGGCATCTATGATATCTCTTTTGCTCAAAGACGGTTCTACGGTTTTTGCGCCTTTTACAATAACGACCCATTCGCCTTTTGTATTTTCACTCTTTAATATCTCATTGAGTTTTGAGGCGCTATCTTTATACCAAGCATGGTGTATTTTGGATATCTCTTTTTCCAAAAACAGCTCCCTATCGCCATCGAGTGAAGCTATCTCTTCCAAAAGTTTCAATATCCTGTGGGGGGACTCGTAAAGGATAGTATTGTATCCGCTTGATAAGACTTTATTAAGGGCGGTTTTTCTCTCTTCTCCCTTATTTGGCAAAAAACCGTAAAAAAGAAACTCTTTTTCAACAAAACCGCTTGAAGCGTATGATGTTACCGCGGCATTGGCTCCGGGTAGAACCTCATATTTTATACCGTTTTCCTGAGCAAATCTTACCAAATAGACTCCGGGGTCGCTTATGCAAGGCATACCCGCATCACTCATATATATAACGGTCTTAGAAAATACGGACTTATCCACTTCTTGCAAAACTCTCTTTTCGTTGTGGGAGTGCATAGAGATAAATCTCTTTTTTAAATCGACATCTAAAGAAAATCTCTCTTTTATTATATTGATAAGCTTTTTTGCGACTCTAGTATCTTCACAAAAGACTATCTCGGCATCTTTTATGTATCTTAAAGCTCTTTTGGTTAAATCTTCTATATTTCCAAGAGGTGTGGGGATAAAGTAGAGCATATCAAAACAAATCCGCATTATATCTGCGGATTTGTATAGTGAAATTTATTTTAAATTATATTTTTTCTTAAACTTTTCAACTCTTCCCGCAGCGTCCACTATCTTTTCGCTACCGGTAAAAAACGGGTGGCACTCGTTGCAGATATCTATTCTTATCTCCGGTTTATTCGACATAGTCGTAAATTTATTACCGCAAGCACAAGTAACACTACACTCTACATACTCAGGATGAATACCTTTTTTCATTATAATTTCCTTATTTGTAATTTCCTAAACCCTTGAAGTGATAAAACGCAACAGACTCTAAAAAAAGAGCCTGCTGCTATATAGGGGAGGGGAACTGTAATTATATCAAAATAAACATAAAAAAATCAAGCCGGCAACAAAAATGCTAAAAAAGCTACCAAAATCAGCAAAATAGCGTCAAAAATATACTTCTTTATCGCAAATTCTCTAAATACTTTTTGGGAATTTTTGTCCTTTATTCTTGTCTTTTTAAAAAGTTTATACGATTTAGCCGCACCGACGATAATAGCGATAAACGATAAGACCATAAGATAAACGGAAATATCGAATTTAAAACGGCTTACCGCCCACATAACAAAACCGGTAAACATAGCCAAAGAGATAAAAAAATAGTAAATCGGAGTAAACATCTCCACCTTTTTAGTCATCGCTATATAATTTTCAACATTTTTTATGATAAATAGATTGACTATACAAAAAATTATCGATGCTACGACACTAAATATATGTATATCCAAAGACATTTTTAAAAGTTCATCCATAAAACCGTCCAATAAAATATTTTGCGAAATCATATCAAATTTTATCGGTTTGGGCAAACCGTCAATTTTAAGACAATAAATATCAAACAGAATTAAGAAAAAAAATATTATAATGGAATAATATATGCTTAATATTTAGAAAAAACATATATATG
>JAADDL010000173.1 GCA_013153915.1 Campylobacterota bacterium | reverse complement strand
TAACTCCCGATATTTTTGAAATTATAAAAGATACGAAGCCCGGCAAAAACGGTGAGATACAGATAACGGATGCTCTAAAAGTACAAGCAAAAGCAGGGAATGTTATAGCCTATAAATTTGAAGGCAAAAGATTTGATTGCGGAAGCGTTGACGGATTTGTAGAGGCAACAAACTATTTTTATGACCGTATAAATAAAAAGTAATTTAAGAAATCGAGGGCAAAAAGGTTGTAAAAAACGGTACGAAAGTGATCAAAAAGAGATCTATTATCATGATAACCAAAAAGGGTACGATAGCTTTTGATATGTCGATGATTTTGCTTTTTGCGATAGAGCCCGAAACCATCAAACAGATACCAAGAGGAGGGGTTAGCATACCGATAGCAAGGTTTGTTACTATCATTACTCCGTAGGTAAGAGGATCGATGCCAAGATTATTTAGGATAGGCGCTACGACAGGTACGAAAAGTATCAAAGAGGCAGTAGTCTCCACAAAAGTTCCCATAACAAGTAAAAATAGATTTATAAGTATCAGTATGACAATTTTGTTATTTCCAAAGAATAGAAACATATCGGCAAGAGTTTGCTGGATATTATTCATAGATAAAAACCAAGAAAATACCGTTGCAATGGATATGATGATAAGTATGATAGAGCTCGTATTTATGGCATATACGGCGGCTTTATAGAGTTTTTTCAAACTCAACTCTTTGTATATAACCGAGCTTACGAAAAGGGAGTATATCACCGCTACCGCAGCCGACTCGGTAGCGGTAAAAAGTCCGCCTAAGATACCGCCGACAACGATGATAGGGATACCCAGCGCAAAGATAGCGCTTTTAAAAGATTTGATAAATTTTTGATAACTGAAGTGTCTTTTATCCTCTTCTATCTGAAAATCTTTTGTTTTAAAGATAACAAGAGCTATCAGAGATAATCCTATGAGGATACCCGGAAGTATGCCCGCTATAAAAAGTTTGCCTACCGAGATATTGGCTATAAAAGCGAAGATGATCATAGGGATACTTGGCGGTATGATCACGCCTATGGATCCTCCCGTAGCTATGATGGATGCGGCAAAGTTTTTATCATAACCCTTCTTTTTCATCTCAGGTATAAGTACGCTTCCCACAGCCGCAGTATCTGCCGCAGCAGAGCCCGAAACACCCGCAAAAAGCATACTTGAGAGTATGGAAGTTATAGCAAGACCGCCTTTGAAGTGTCCCACTAAAGACTCCGAAAAATCAACAAGCCTTTTTGAGATACCGCCTTGGTCCATGATGCTTCCTGCTAACATAAAAAGCGGTACGGCAAGCAATACATAGGAGTTTACTCCGTCAAACATCTTTTGAGGTATCATAAAAAGCGGCAGTTTTGCCACGATAAAAGCGACGGTTGTGGATATGCCGATAGATAAAAAGATAGGCACGCTAACAAGTATAAGACCAAGTAAAAGTAGTAAAAGTAGAGACATTTAGGCTTCCAACTTTTTCAAAAGATCATCCAAACAATACACCATCCATATCACGGCGGATATGGGGAGTGCGGCAAAAGGTACGGCATAGGGTATCTGCAAGGTGGCGGTCGTTTGCATCATAAAAAGCGGAAATAATTTGATAGAGCCGTAAAGCACAAGAGCCCAAAAAAGTATAAAAAAGATAGAGATGACTTTATCTATCACTTTGATACTCTTTTGCGAGATATGCATAAATATCATATCTATTCTTATATGCACGCCGCTTTTGTGAGCCATAGTAGCCCCTAAAAAGACGATATATGCCAAAAGATACCTTGCTACTTCATTTGACCAGTATATGGAGTCGTTAAGAACATATCTATAAAAGACATTTACCCCAAGAAGTAGCGACAGTAAAAAGAGGAGCAATACGACAAATAAGCTTATTTGCTTATTTATCGCATCGCAAATTTTTGATAAAATGGTCGAAATCTTTCTCATTATTGAGCTAAGATTTGATCCAAATATTTTTTTGCAACACCCGTAAATCTACTCTTTAGAGGTTTTACTTTCTCTTTAAAAGAGTTAAGGTCAGGATGCTCGTCGATAATCATACCGTGCTTTTTAAGGTCTTCCAAGAAGAACTTAGCTTTGTCTCTATTGAGTTTTCTCTCATATATAGAAGCCTCTTTTGTAGCTTCAAAAAGAAGTTTTTGGTATTTTGCCGGAAGAGAGTCGTAAAAAGCTTTGCTACCAACAAAAACAAGAGCGGAATAGACATGTCTTGTCAAAGAGAGATACTTTTGAACTTCATAGAGTTTGTATTGGTCTATAACGGCGAGAGGATTTTCTTGTCCGTCTATAACGTGCTGAGAAAGTTGAGTGTATATCGGCCAAGGCATCGGAGTAGGATTGGCTCCTATAGCTTTCCAGATAGCTATTTGGAGTTGAGAGTTCATAACTCTTATCTTCAAACCTTTTACATCATCCGCCGTATGGATAGGTCTTTTTGAATTTGTGATATTTCTAAAACCGTTTTCCAAGAAGTGGTAACCCACTAAGTTTGCGGCTTTAAAATCGTTTAGTATATTTTGTCCTATCTCTCCGTCAAGTATCTTATCTACCTTCTCGAAGCTGTCAAAAAGGAAAGGAAACTCTATCGCTTTGATGGATGGAACAATCTTATCGATAGGTCCTGCGGTTATGACACCCATTTGAAGAGCGTTCATCTGAAGCTGTTGAAGTATGCTTGTCTCGCTTCCGACTGAGTTTGAGTGGTGAATGGTGACTTTTATCTCCCCGTTACTTTTCTCTTCTACCAATTGTTTGAACTTTTCAGCCGCCTTGTAATGAAAAGAGTGAGGGGTTGTAACGATACCCAACTCTATATTGTAACTACTCGCAAGTAGAGCCAACGGCGATAACAAAACCAAAACAAATGAAAGTAATTTTTTCATATATCGTGTCTCCTTGATTTAAAATTGGTTGAGATTATACCATAAAAATATTTGACAAATCTTTTAGACATAAATTTTGAGATAAATTGTGCCGCAACCGTATAACAGCTATTAAAATTCAAAAGAAGCAGATTTCGCTAAACTCCTTTTAAGCAAAATTTTAGTAAAATCCGTTCCTTAAACTATAACAAAATAAAGGAATTTACAAGATGAAAAGAACTTTTCAAC
>JAADDL010000176.1 GCA_013153915.1 Campylobacterota bacterium | reverse complement strand
AAGCAAATAGATGAGATTTTTTTCATTTTTATTGAGTTTTACCTCTTTGTTTTCATTGTCTATAAGCTCCATTTTGTCGATATCAAAGCTATATATCTCATTGATTTTTATCAAATTTTTGGAGTTATTGTCTAAAAGCAGTTTATTGATGCGCAGTTCCAACTCCTCAAAGTAGAACGGTTTTCTGATATAGTCGTTACATCCGAGAGAATACGCCTCTTTAACATAATCTATATCGGACATTGAAGTTATAAATATGACGGGAGTGTCGATATCAAAACTCCTAATCTCTTTTAGGGTTTCAAAACCGTTAAGCCCCGGCATATTTATATCAAATAAAAATATATCATAACTTCCGAGACTAGAGTTTTCAAACAGTTCATCGGCATTGCTATAGCCGTCAACCGTGTGATTTTTCATCTCAAAATATCTTTTGACCTCTTCTCGTATGAAGTCGTCGTCTTCGAGTATTAGAATCTTCATGTTACATCATGCCGGCTTCTTGAAGATATTTTTTCAACCCCTCTTTTTTATATATGCCTTTTACGACATAGTTTAAAAATATAATCATCTGCTCGGGGTCGGCATAACCCGGGAGCTGTATGATTTTATTCCAATCTTTGTCAAATATGATGATTTGCGGGGTTGCTTTTACCGCAAAACCCATCTTTAAAGATACCGTGTTTGTCTTTTTGGGAGGGTTTTTATCCCCCATAAGATATTCATGGTATTCATCTATCGGTATGGAATAGACATTGAAATTGTCTTTCAAAATCTTATGTAGCGTTTTGTTTTGCTCTATATCTTTTTTGAAGATTTTGCAGTACGGACAACTTTTTGTCTCAAATAGCAAAAGAACGTTTTTGCCGTTCGCCGCCAATCTTGTCGTATGTTGCAATAGCCCGTCTTTGGCTTGCGATACGGACAAAGATAACATAGCTATAAAAGCGATCAATATTTTTTTCATATTTTCCCCATTCATTAAAAAAAGTTATTTTTTCTCTTTTATGATACCTTTTTTAATGTAAAAATCTTTTAAAGTCTTATAGACTTCCCCGTTCTTTCTATCTTTACCGAGCCACAATCCGCTTTTGACGAACTCCAAAGTTGCCAAAAATTGTTTTTGAGGCATATATCCGGGAACAATAAAGATACTTTTACCGTTTTTGTCGGCAAAGATAAGCGTCGGAGTAGACGTTACGCTGTATATATCTATAAGAGTTCTAGTATCCACATCCATAGGTTTACCTTCATGCATAAGCTTATGCATTCTGTTTTTAGATGCGTTTAGACTATAGACGGTAAAGTCGTTTTTTAATTCGTCATGCAATTTTTTGTTGTTGTGAATATCGAGTTCAAGTTTTGCGCAATACGGACAATCCTCCGCTTCAAATATAATAATCATATATTTGCCTTCGGGTTTTATCATCGCCGTATCTTTAAAAACATCGCTCAAATCCACTTTGGGAAGTTTATTTTTATCGTTTTTAACGGTTTGAAACTTCTTCTTTTCCACCCTTTTCTCAACCTTTTTATTGACCGTTTCTTGTTTGGCCGGAGCCTCTTTTACGGTTTTAACCGAAGTTTTTTCGTCGCAACCGGTCAATAAAAACAGGGTTGCGATAAGCAACCCTGTAAAAACTTTACTTAAAGTTTTTTTCATTTTTTAAGACCTTTTACATAGCCATGAAATATGCTATTGACTTTATTTAAGTGATTTTCATCAGTCAATATACCAGGAGTCGTATTTACTTTTTTCCAAAGTTCGGCGTTGCTCATATTTTGATGGCAACCCATACAAACTCCGGTTCTTTCCATCTTCTCTCTCATATCTTGATCAAGAGGTCTGGAAGCAGGCCAATGTGATCCGACAGTTGTCAACTGTTTTCCGTCTCTTGTCACGACTTGAGACCATCCGAAATTCATTCCGGGGATAGCTTTCATTTGAACCGTGGTCTTAGAAGGTGCAAATTTACCTGTTGCCAAGTCTTGAAGATCTATGGTCACATCTTTTTCTTGATCTATCATAGGATCTTTTTTACCGTAGCCAAGAGCTTTTTGGCTTGAGTGACAACTCTCACAAGTTCTAGCTTTAGCCGCAGTTGTATGAGGCTGAACAGGTGACATATCTATACCGTTAACAATATGTCCGTTGTCGTGAACTCTTGCCTGTTTGTTCAAGACGAGAGTTTCGCCCTTAGGACCTATAACAGTATATGTTACTTGACATCCAGGCATGATAGGTGTAACTAAACCTTCACCGTTGATACCAAGGATCGGATCTTCCCATTCGGTATAACTTCTAGTTTCACTTGCTTTACCGATCTGTTTTTTACCTTTTGTGCCAAGAACGGACTCGCTTGTCTCACCGTTTTTGAAGTGAGTTGAGCCGCTTGCTATCCAGTCTATCTTGCTCTTACCTTTTCTATAATCAACTTTTACATGGCATCCGTAACACTGTGGAGCCCAGCTAGAGTGACAAGAGTAACACTCCATCTTATCCATATGCGCTTGGATAGTATCCATGGCGACTTCCGCGTCTTTTGACTTGAAAGTCTTTTTGATGTGTTTCTCTTTTAGTAGAGGCACTACTAGATCTTTACCGCTTGCAAGGTGGGCTATAACTGTGTTAGAGCCTTTTTTCTTAACGACATTGCCGAGTGGATTGCCTCTAGTACTTAGTAGATATCCGCCTTCAGGGTTATAAACCATACCTTTTTCCATAAACGCGGGAAGTTTTGTGGCTAAACCTCTAGGACCATCAGGAGCTCCTACGGCTAACTCATTCTCTCCGTAACCTATCTTTAACTCCCAAGGATATTTTCTAGTTGTTCCGTGGCAGTCGCTACACTCTATCTCAACTTGACCGAGAGTTGTGCCAAATAGCGTACCGTCACCGTGCATATCTATAGATGTATGGCAGTCTTGACAAGTCATACCAGCTTTAAAGTGAATATCTGATTTTAAGTGAGTGTATCTCTTTCCGTGAGTTTTACTCTGAGCTTTTCCGCCCGGCATCAAAGGTGAGCCGTAAGGTTGCTCCATCATACCCATATAAGATACACCTATCCTCTTACCTCTATTGTGGCATGAGTTACAAGTCTCAGGGTGTATTCCGCTGAATGTTACGCCTGATTTAGGATC
>JAADDL010000019.1 GCA_013153915.1 Campylobacterota bacterium | reverse complement strand
AAAGCCCCAGTCCCGTACCGTCTTTTTTCTTTTTGGTGGAAAAGTATGGGTCAAAGATTTTATCTATGATTTTTGGAGGGATGCCTCCTGCGTTATCTTTTATATAAATAGTTTTATTGTGCGCCGTTATCGTAATAGTCGGATCTTTTATCTTTCTATCAAGCAGTACATCTTCGGCATTTTTTATAAGATTTAAAATCACTTGTTTAACTTCGTTATCGTATACTTTTATCGTCTCATTGCAATTAATATCTACGATTAGTATTATGTCGTGACTTTTGATTGACATTTCTATTATGGATAAAGTAGAGCGAATCAGGTCTTCACATCTAACCTCTTTGATCTCTTTGTCGGCTTTGAAGAAATTTCTAAAATCATCTATGGTTTTACTTAAATGTTGGGATAATTCCGAAATTTTATTCGTCAAAGCCAAGACCTGTTGATTGTCGAGCTTGTTTAGTTTGGCTTTTATATGCATTGTGGAACTTGTGGCGCTAATGGCTCCAAGAGGTTGCCTCCATTGATGAGCTATCATATTGATCATTTCACCCATTTGCGCAAATCTACTTTGCTGTAACATTGCCTTGTCTTTTTCTCTATTTTTTTCTACCGCGTCTAGAACTCTTTTTTCAAGCGTTTTGTTTAGTCTAATGACTTCATTTTTAAGTTTTTTTTGTTTTATGAGGAAATATAATATAATGGATAATATAACTACAAAGGCGAGACTGATATATTTTGCCAAAGTATAGTCTTGCTTTATAATAACTTTGCGTTTTGTCCATTTTTCATAAACGATATGAAAGATATTGGGTACGATTTTTTTTATAGTTTTTTGAAGAATATTAAGAAGAGTTTTGTCGTCTTTTCTGACGGCCATACTTAATTTATATATCATATTGGTTTCACCGGCTACATGCAGGTTTTCTAATCCTAAACTGTTCCTATAATATGTGAAAACCGGAAGTGTAGCTATGGTAAAATAAGCGTCTCTTTGAGACACAAGTCTAAAAGAATCCGCATATGTATTTGTTTCTAAAATTTCAATAGTCGGATACGCTTTTTTTATTTTTGGAATCAATCCGCTACCTTTTTTTCTAGTCATAATCTTATGTTTTAATGATGATAGACTTGCAACCAAAGGCTTGTCTTTTGTAGTGATTACGGCAAGCTCATAACTCATATAAGGATCTGTAAAATTAGCGTATGACAATCTTTTTTTTGTTTTGATCGCGGAGGGAAGAATGTCGCATTTTTTCTCTTTTAAATATTGTTGAGATTGACTCCAAGAAGTCGTTTTTATAAATTTTAGCTCAAATCTCATTTCGGCAGCAATAATCTTAAGAATATCGATGGATATACCTTTGGGTACACCGTTTTTAGAAAATTCTATAGGTATCCAATCGGGATTAGTGCAAACTTTTAATACTTTTTTTTGTTCGATGTATTTTATCTCTTGAGTGTTTAAAATATGCCGTCTATTTACTAATTTATCGCTATCTAACGCCAAAAGACTTTGAGATAAGGCGATAAATAATATGAGGAATATTTTCAACGGCATTTCTATCCTTGGTTTGCCTGGCTTATTTGTATGCTTTTTTCAAAAAATAGATGAGTTAAAAATATAACGAAAAAAACTTGTAAAAATAGACCGACTATCGGGATGAGCGATAGTACATAAAAAATAAGCGTACTTATCATAAAACTCTTTTTTTCTTTTTCGACTATCATTTTATATCTTTGTAAATCTTCTATGTTGGAGCCAATATCTATAAGCAAGAGATTGTGAAAAAGGTAGTAAAACGGTACATGAAATATAAAAAGATTTACACCCGGAAAAAGTAATAGCGGTATGCAAACTATGATAAGAAATATAAAAATCAAAAATGTCTTAGCGTACAGCCAAATAACCTCTTTTAGCTCCATTTGGCTTCTTATATAGTTTGGGTAAGAGTCCTCTTGAATATTTTTTACTATATAAGGGGTGAAAAATCCTATAACGATAACGCCGATGATGACCGATATTAAGACGATAAGTATGGTTCCAAAAAGATAGAAAAATGTAACAAACACCCATTTTACCAAAGCAAATGTTAGGATGTAGCTTATGATAGGATGGATATTCGGGTCAACTTGTTCTATGCCGTTACCCGAGGAGGGATTTAGCAACATATTTAAAAATTCACTGCCTCCATATAGAAAAACGGCTCCCAAAATAAAAAAAGAGAGCAAAAAAGGCAAAGTCGAAAGAAGTAAGAACTTCATTTTGAAAAAATCTTTTATACTCTTGTCAAAAACATTCATCGATTTACCTTTTTTCTAAAACCTTTTTATACTCGTTTTCCAATCTATCATATAACTCTTTCGGCGTAATATTTGAAGAGGAGTTGATGATATCGTTCATCACTTCGTTGTCCTCTTTGTTATCCCAAGTTTTTACGTAAGTACCCTCTTTGTATCCGTGGTCTTGCCTGAAAATATTTAAGATATTTTTTCCTATGTAGACTTTGTATAGGGACTCTATATTTAAACCGCAGTTGTAAGCGACGGTGAAAAATTCGCTGATTATCATCTCAAAAGGATTTTTATATACCCCCGAAGTTATATGTATAATTCTTTCGGCTTGATTGATGATTTCCATTTCGTCGGCATTATCTACATTTTTAGGCTCTTTGCAAAACATTTTAAAACTTTTATTATCCATGATATAAGAGACTATATCGTCGATATTTCCCATTTTGTTGTTATGGTAGTATTCTAGTGCCAAACTCATAACAAAGTGCCAAATGTCGATGACTTCTATTTGGATATTTTGCCAGTTGGGTTTTGCTTTTATATCTTTCCAGTGTTTCCAGCTAAAACTATCTATAAGTTCGCAACACTCCATATATATACATCTTTTCCAGCTTATTATCTTGCCGTGTTTGTTATATCCGCTTTCCCAGCCTTTTCCGTTGGTATCGTCATTTAATTTTTGTTGCATTTCAAACATCGAATACAACATCTCTTTTTCGTTTAAACCCATTAAATTTTCCTAAACCTTAAAATAAGTTATAATTGTAACATAATTTTACTGAAATTTATACATTTCACATTTTGCCTCGTAGGTCTTGTTTTTTATCTCCAAAAGTTCATTTTTCATCTTGGAAAGCACCTTTTTTTGGTCTGCCAAAGGCGCGGTTAGCCTATTTTTTTCGGTTAGAGGTATGCTTTGGTCGTCAACTATCTTTAAAAATTCGTCCGTTAATCTTTTTTCATACTCTTCCACGCACTCTAAGAATTTTTCCATTTTATCCCTTTTTGGTTGCATTTTTGTTACAATTATACAATATTTCAAAAGGAATACCCATGAAGACCTTAAAAGACGGTATCATAAAGTTTCAGCAAAACTACTTTAGCGAGCATAAGGAGATTTTTAGTGAACTGGCAAAGACTCAAAAGCCTCACACTCTTTATATAGGTTGTAGCGATAGCAGAGTAGTTCCGAATATCATCACAAAAGCGATGCCCGGAGAACTTTTTGTGGTTAGAAATATAGGAAATATGGTGCCGCCTTATGGTAGCGATAAGTATCAATTTAGATGTACCTCCTCCATCATAGAGTATGCCGTAAAGGTTCTTGAGGTTGACAATATTGTAGTTTGCGGTCACTCAAATTGCGGAGGGTGTAAAGCGCTTTATTATGATAAGGATAAACTTGCTAAAACACCTTTGGTAAAGGAGTGGTTAAGTCTTGCCGATGAGGTTAGGGATAGAATTTTGAAAAAAAATCTAAGCTACGAAGAGAGAGAGTTTCAAACCGAACAGTTAAATGTGGTAAAACAGTTGGAAAATCTTTTAACTTATCCGTTTGTTAAAGAGAGGTTTGAAAAAGGAGAGTTAAATATCGTCGGCTGGTACTATGTGATAGAGACGGGAGATGTGTTTGATTATGATTTTGACGAAGGGGAGTTTAGGCTCATCTCTTAGTTTTGACTCTTTGTAGCAGTAGAGCCGAAAGTATCAAAAAGAGCGCTATGATAGTGGAGTTTTCTATCTTTTCGCCGACAATAAAGTGTATAAAAACTAAAGATATTATGGGTGAAAGAAAGATTAAGTTAGCGGTTTTGCTTGTATTTTGGCTATATTTAAGAGCTTTAAGCCAGAGTAAAAAAGTTATCCCCATCTCAAAAAATCCTACATACACGGAAGCTACGACACCTCTTATATCCACCTCTTTAAAACCCTCTTTTATATAGAGATAAACAGCGATAGCTATAAAGCCGACTAAAAAATTACAAAATAGAGTTATAACGGAATCTGTTTTCAAACGGGTATTGAGTATCCAATAAAACGCCCATAAAACTGTGCTTAGTATAGCAAAAACAACCCCTTGAAAATTGCTAAAATGCAAAGAGAGCAAATCTCCTTTTGTAGCTATGATAAGAACCCCAAGATAGGCTATGATGCCGGCTATTATATCTATGCGGGACAATTTATGCTTCAAAAAGATAACCGATAGATAAGATAGCACAAGCGCCCAAGTGTAGTTTATGGCTTGAGCCTCTTGTGCGGGCAGTAGCTCATAAGCTTTAAATAGTATCAGATAGTATAAAAATGGATTTATCAAACCAAGAAGCAAGATAGTGGCAAAATTTTTGGATAGATACTCCAACATCAAAGATACTTTTCCTTGCAAAACAAGCATAAAAAAGAGTAAAACAAGTGAGACTAAAGAGGAGTAAAAAAGTAGCTCCTCGGCGGTTAGATATCTCAAAGATAGTTTAAAAGCGGTAGCTACCGTGGACCATAAAAGTACCGAGCATAAGGCGTATATATAGGATAGTTTTTGATTTTTCACTTAAATTCTTTAAATAATATCTTATTTTTTAAAATTATATCAAATATAATTCTTATAGCCATTTGTTATTTAATGACATATTAGATAATTATAACATAATAACCCTATGTTTGGTTTTGATTGAAGGTTTTATCATCAACGCGGTTGAAAATACTCCGCTTTCTACGCAATTATCCGAAATAACCGTAACGGAATTAGGCTTTATTTCGTCGCTATATTCTTCTTTTGAAATAATATGAGAAAAAATAGATCCTTCTATTTTAACGTTTCTTTCATATGAAGCGGATGTGGTGAGAGCTTGATTTTCAATACTTACGGATCGGATAAATTTTGTCGGGTCCAAAGGATTTTTTATACCAATTTCGAATTTTTGTCCGTTAGGTTTTTTGCCTATAGCGAAAATATCTCCTCCAAAATTTATAATAGCCGATGAAATTTTATATTTTTTAGCTATTATCGCAGCTCTATCGACGGCATACTCTTTTACAAACCCTCCGAGATCTATTTTAGTATAGGGATTATCAAATATCAATCTATTTTTTTTTATTTTTATATGTTCGCATCCGACAAATTTTAACAGTTTTTCTTTTTGCGAATAAAGCTTTTCGATATTGTTTTCGGTATTAAATATCTCTTTTATCGTGGCTATGGTTATGTCAAAAACTTTATCCGTTTTAGAATAGTAAAGCATAGCCCTATGTATTAGATTTTTAGTTTCGGTATCGATTTTATCTATTTTTCTGCTATTTAAAGCACTAAGAAAGGATGTATCGTCAAAATAGTTGTATTTTTTTTCCAATCTTTTCGCTTCTTGCAAGATAAGGCGCGCTACTGCGTCGGTCACCGTTTTATCTTTATGATATATCAGTAACTCACACGGAGTAGTCATCGCCTCAAATTTGTATATGAACAAATCGTATCCTAAAATAGATATTTTACTCCTACGGAATAATATACGGCGTCTAGCCATTTGGGTTGGTCGTAATAATTGATACTCGAATTCAACCTAATCTTATCCGTAATTTTATAGTCTATAACCAATTTGTACGCATAGCTGTCAAAATCGCTCATACGCCGATCACTTGATGCGTATTTTTGGTCTGTGAAATAGTCTATATAAGGACTAAAAAAATCAGCCTCGCTTTGAGTATAATATCTAAATCCTATACCGGTAGTCAATTTATCGTTCCATTCATACTGTAATTCGGTGCTTAAAGTATGAGACGTAATTCCCCAATCGTCATGATAAAAGCGATAATCGTTTATCGTGCTTAGATTGCTTCTTAACGCTTTAGTGTAATTTACGGTAAAACCGTAAGCGTCTCTTTCCCCCGGTTTTGATTCTTCCGTTATTTTCGGATTGGTATTATAGTCTCTAACCACTCTCATATAAGGGTTGCTAAGATACCCGTTTTCACCGATATAAAATATCGATGCTTTTGCGAGAGAAGTTTTGTCGATAATTTGAGTAAAGCCTATCTCGTACGTATTGACTTGAAGATTTTTATGTATAGCGCTAGCTCCTGTGTAAGTATCGCATATGGAATTACCCAGCGAACACTCTATGCCCACTTTGTTGCTTTGATGAGAATAACCGAAAGTTAAAGAGCTATTTTTGCTTCTATCTAAATAGTGTAAATACTGCAATGAAAACTCTCTGGAGGTATAATCGTTTTCATCGGAATAATTCCAGCCTAAACTCAACTCGTCTCTTGAAGCGAATCTTTTTGTCAGTGATGCGGAAAACGCCTCTCTTTTATCTTTATACGGTATATTGTCGTATTTGATATCGTCTTTATATAAGGCTCCATCAGGGATTTTTGCCGAAGCTCCGCTTGAAGCGTCATAATATGTCGGACTTGCTCCGCTTACCGTATCATGTACGTACGATAGATTTAAGGTGTAGTCCGCTCCGAAATCTTTATTGATTTCTATGGACGGAGTATCTATGGTCGTTCTTCCGCTATCTTCGTCGTAACTAACATATTGGACGGATATATAATCCTCGGCATGTACGTTTAACGCAAGTAGAGCGCATGCTATAACGGATAATTTTCTTAATTGCATCCGCAACCTCCTCCGGCTACTCCTCCGCCACCTTTACTCGCTTCTTTTGAAAAGAAAACATGTTTTGAAAATTTGGTTATCATAGAGTTGCCGTTATCGGGTTTCATGATATCTTTAGCCAATATTCCTTTTTGCCATGGTTTTACGGGTTTTATTAAGGCGCATCCTTGAAAAAGGAGCAAACACAATGTTAGGCATGCTATTTTAATCATTGCAACTCCTCTATCTTTTTGCTCAAAAGTTTATCTATGTCGTCTTTTGCTCCTATTATTATATCTTCTACTTTATTGTTTTTGATGATATAAATAGAAGGCATTCCGACCGGATTGAAACGGTTGACTATTTCACCGTTAGGGTCATTAACGACCCTAAAACTTAAATCGTCGCTATTTTTCAGCATATTTTGAAAACGCTCTCCTTCTTTTATCTCTTCATCTACATCTATACCGATGATATCTACTTTATTTTTATCAAGTTTGTTATATAACTTATTTACAAAAGGTATCTCTCTTTTGCAAGAGATGCACCAAGACGCAAAAAAATCAACTATATAAATTTTATCTTTATCAAGTTGAAGTTTTTGTACCATATTTTTATCCAGGGTATCCCCCTTCTGGTAAGCCAGAAGTAGGGATACGGTTGCAAGCCACAATAGATATTTTTTCATGTGCTTTCCTTACTCCACCGGAACCACGCTAATAGCCCCCGGAGCGCCTAATCTGGTATCTCCGTCTCTTCCGTGGCAGTAGTTACAATTGGAGTACGATACGCCGTAGTGATCGAAGTCGTCGCTTTGGTTGACCACCGTTTGGTTTTCGTCCAGGATTTTAACTTTAAAGACCTTGCCTGCAAGATCTGGAATATGAAGGCTAAAGTTTTCACCTGCCCCTTTGGCTATATCCGCCAAAAGAGTACCGCCGTTTTCAAACTCCAACTGTACTCTATATCCGTATGCGGAGTGGCTACCTTCAGGATCGGTATATATCTTTCCGCCCGCAAGGTTATGGCATAGCATACATACTCTTCCGTGACAGTGGTCTCTACCGCTTATAACTCCCGGAAACGGGTCGGTATTTGTTAATTGTACTACCGAATTCTCTTTTAGCAGATTCATATAGAAAGAATCTACGTGAAAAGTCGTATCGTTTTTGGCATATAAGACTATACCTCCGTTACCGTCGACTATGGTATTTAGGTATCTATACGTAGAGTTGGTTATAAAGGTTTGGAAATTATAGTTTTCAACCTTACCCATAGCTATTCCGTCGTCAAGAGGATATGCTGGATCTATAGCCTTTAGAGTTCCTCCTCCGTAGTTATCGGTATCGTCAACCCTTATATATGCGTAAGGAGTATACTTGATACTCGAATCAAAATCGAACGTTCCCTCTTTCTTAAAGGCTACTCCCGCCCAGAAGCTATCCTCTTTACAAGTTATACTACCGTTATCGTCGTTAAATATACAAGCCGAATAAGTAGTATCTCCCGTATCGGTATTAAGAGCGTATTTTTCAAGCAAAAATACGTTTCCCATGCCGTACTCTTTTACGTACTTATAACCTTCGGTTTTTCCCGTTTTAGCCAGTACGATAGGATCCGTCGAGGTTCCGTCTTTTTTGAAAGCCATCAAAAGAGTATCGCTACCGCATATTACGTAGTTATCGGTCCAAGCTCTTATCCTCTCTATATCGTCGTCGGGCTCGGGAGTGAGTTTGATCGTTTCGTTATTGATCATATCCACTCTATATACGTTATGGTCGTCTCCTACTATATATACGTCTTTGCCTTGAACGTAGGTTCTATCTATGGTAGTGGCGTTAAAGTCCGTCTTGGTTACGTTACCGTCGGCTTTGTTTAGCCTATAGATATCGTCCCCGATTATAAACGCGCTATAGGTCGTTCCTCCGAGATCGTCTTCAAAATCCCTGCTTCCTACATCGACTCCGAAGTCTATATCGTTACACTCGCTCATATCGAGTTTACACTTTTGAACTTTTTCGGTTTCGTTGTTATAAACCAGATAGCCGTCTATAGGATCTCCGTATTTAGGATAGGTAACGCTTAATAGTTTTTTGTCTCCGAATACTATAGGAGCGGTATTTGCGTCCATATCTGGAGTTATGAGGATTGTTTGATTGGTATCTTTATCCTCGGCTATAAGATATTGGAGCATTCCGAGATAGTTTATCTTGGTATAGCTCGGATCGTCAAGATTAGTAGCGCTACTATTTTGAAGTTGGGTAGGGTTGCTATCTGATTTCTCTAAATCGACGGTATAAGCTACACCGTTAGATACGTAGCATAGAGTTTTATCGTGAAAATCGCTATAACTATTCGTCGTAGCGTTGTAATCCAAAGTCGTAACTACGACAGGAGATCTAACGTCGCTTGTATCGTTATTGTCTACATATACGTTAGCAGGATCTTCGGGATCTATAACTTTAACATTTCTTAAAGTTCCCAAACCTTCGGGGTTAACCTCTCCGTAGAAGAGCAGGTTGGTCGTACCCGTTTGGGGTTGGAGAGCGTGGAGGGAGGTATCTCCCGTTGCTGTTGAGCCTTCTTCCGTACTTTGTTCACCTATATATATAACTCCCGGAGCGCCTTCTCTCATAGCACCGTATCTTGCATGACAATAGTTACAGTTTGATGCGGCTACGCCATCGTGATAAAAACCGTCAGAACTATTTACCACTTTTCCGTCTTTATCTAAAACCTCAGCTTGAAATTTGCCATTTGCAAGATTTTTAACAGGTAGACTAAAGTTTTCACCGGCACCTTTTGCTATATCCGCTAAAAACTCTTTTCCGTTTTCAAATACCAATTTGACCCTATATCCGTATGCCGATTTTCTGCCGGTTAAATCTTGATATATCTTTCCGCCTGCAAGGTTGTGACATATCATACATACTCTTCCATGGCAGTGGTCTCTGCCGCTTATGACATCAGGAAACGGATCCGTGTCTGTTAACTGAACCAATGAATTTTCTTTGAGTAAATTCATATAAAATGCATCAACATGAAAATTGGTATCATTTTTAGCAAATATTACAATACCACCCTCATCATCAACTGTTTGATTGATATAGCGAGAGTTAGTTAAAAATGTTTGAAAGTTGTATTTTGAGATTTGTCCCATATTTAAACCGTCGGCAAAAGGTGTTTGAGGATTTACCGCCTTTAAAGTTCCGCCACCGAAATCATCGGTATTGTCGACTCTTATATAGGCATAAGGTTCATAAGGATAGTCAGATTTTAAATTTAAAATACCGCTCTTTTTAGCACTTACGCCTGCCCAGAAGCTATCATCTTTACAGCTTATATCTCCATTATTAAAAATACAAGCTTTATAGTGCGTATTGCCCGTTTGCGTATCTAAACTGTATGTTACAAACAAGAAGTCATCACCTACACCGAATCTTGCATATTTATATCCTTTTGTTGTTGTGGTTTCAGATAAAAGAATCGGTTCTTTTGATGTGCCATCTTTTTTTGCAGCCAACAACAATGTGTCGCTACCATATATGACCCAGTCATTTGTGAAGTCTCTTATTCTTTCTATTCTTTCGTCAGGATTGGGGGTAATTTGTATCACTTTATCCTCAGAAAAATTTACTCTATATAAATTGCGATCCTCGCCTATAAAGTAGAAACTATCTCCATGCAAGCTTGTAGTTCCGTGACCGGAATATATTTTTTTGTCACCAAGATCTATAGATGTAACTTTTAAGGTGGCTTTATCAAGTTTATAAGGAGTATCATCTATCATAAAAAGAGCATTTGTACTACCTGCAATATCTCCTTCAAAATCTCTGCTTCCCACATCGACTCCGAAGTCTATATCGCTACACTCGCTCATATCGAGTTTACATTTTTGAACTTTTTCGGTTTCGTTATTATAAACCAGGAAGCCGTCTATAGGATCTCCATATTTGGGGTAAGTTATGCTTAAAAACTTTCTGTCCCCTAAAACAATAGGACTATCAGACGGTCCCATATCTGGAGTTATTAAAACAGTTTGATTTGTATCATTGTCTTTTGCCGTCAAGTACTGCTTCATGCCAAGATAAAATATATCTTCATAATCAAAATCACTTAAATTCGTAGCCGATGAGTTTTGAATCTCCTTAGGCTCTCCGTCACCTTTTTTAAGAGAAACCGTATAAGCTTTGCCGTTTGACGCATAGCACAGCTTATCCACATATAGATCGCTATACTCTTTAGTAGTAGCGTTGTATTCCATAAAGGTAGTGCTAACAGGATAGCTTACTTCGCCGGTATCGTTATTTTCTACGATAATCTTTTTAGGATCAGATGAATCAAAAACCATAGCATTACTTAAACTTCCAAGACCAGATGGATTTACCTCTCCGTAAAAAAGGTAATTTTGCGTACCGTTTTGCGGTAAGAGATTGATTGGTATCTCAGAAATTTTTACACTACTAATATTTTCGTCACTTTGAACATAGTTTATAATAGGAACCGCAACATTATAGTTCGTCTTTAGTGAGGTAATAAAATTTTGGATATCACTATCGTCTAATTTGTCATCAGTTAAATCTTCAACCAATTTGGAACTTAATATGTGAGTATATGACATAACATCGCCGTTGGATTTGTCATGTATTGCTTTTATAACATTTTTATATATTATATCCTTGACAGGGTTTGTAGCTATAGGATCTACAGCAAATATAACTTCGGTGTCGTGTTTCGCTTTGCTTAGTTGTTCGGGTGAGATTGTTTGATTGATATCTCCTTTGGTGGCAAGATATACCATAGCGGTAGATACGGGAGATACATTTAGCTTGTTTTCTCCATTTTTAGATACGGCGGATGCCGAATATAAAGGTTCGCTTAGGTTGCAGGCGACCTCGCTTCCATCGTCTTTAACAAGTTTAGAATCTTGGTCGCATGTAACTTTTGCTACAACGACCCCTTCATAATCGATGTCAACTTTAAAACTACCGTTCTCGTCCGTTCTAGTTGTTTTAAGCAACTCTCCGCCGAGACTGTCGGCGTATATATCGACTAAACCATTATCAATAATATCGTCAACTACCGTACCGTCAAGCGTTGAAGTCGTAGCCGTCGAGGTGTCGCCGATAGTTCCGCTATCGTTACAACCGCTCAATGCTAGCAAACTTGCTAAACTTACGGACAGTAAAAAAACTCTCCCTTGAGAAATAAGCATTATTACTCCTTTAAAATTTAAAATCAGTGAATTATATAAAGTATTTGTTAAGTTTGTGTTAAGCTTAAGTGATGTAAATTAAAAAAAATAGAATATAAGTATAATTTATAATATTTTTGAAAATAACAGTTGAAAGGTTAGAAAGAAATACATATTAATAAAGTCTCTATAAAAATATTTCTAATATAAATTTTTTTAAAGAGAAAGCCGATATAATTATAATTGAGTTATATTAAAGAAGGAAGAAAAATGGATTTTTCTAAGCCGATTGAGATTGCGCCCGATATCTTTTGGGTTGGTTACGTGATACCCGACGACTCTTTTCAGTGCCATGTTTATTTGATCAAAAACGGAAAAGAGTCAGTTTTGATCGATCCGGGTAGCATGATAACGTTTCCTACGACACTAAATAAAATCACTTCTATTTTACCAATAAATGATATAAAATATATCATATTGCATCATCAAGATCCCGATATCGTCGGCTGTGTCGCAACTCTTGAAACAATCATTCCAAGAAATGACAAGGTGTTTATAACGCACTGGAGGACTGAAACTTTACTTAAACATTATCAGTGGAAGACCCCTTTTTGGCTTATAGATCAGCATGATTGGAAGCTGACCTTGGAGGGCGGAAGGGAGCTTGAGTTTATATTTACTCCTTATGCTCATTTTGCGGGAGCTTTTTGCACATTTGACAAGCAGACAAAAACACTATTTTCAAGCGATATATTCGGAGGTTTGACTGAAGAGTTCTCTTTGTACGCCAAAGATTTGAGCTATTTTGAAAGCGTAAAGCTTTTTCATATTCACTATATGCCGTCAAAAGTTATATTAAATCACACATTGGATCAGATAGAAAAAGTAAACCCCAACCTTATAGCTCCCCAGCATGGTTCAATTATAGAAAAAGATCTTATAAGTCCGATCATAGAAAAGATGAGAGATTTAAATTGTGGATTGTATATGCTTGACGAAAGGGAGTCCGATATATTTATTTTAAACAAGACTGATGATTTGATGAAAAAGTTTTTTGAGGATATCGTCTCTTTATCGTCTTTTGAGATGTTGCTTAGAAATCTTTTCGTAAATATAAGCAATTATATACACAAATTGAAAAAAATGTGTGTTTATAGAACCGTGGATGCCGGTTACGAATTGTATTATCTAGTTGACAAAAAGGGTGTCAGAGGTAAAAAAGACGGTATTAAAAAACCTAGAACGGATGCTGTTTCTTTGGTTAAATTATTGGTTAAAGACGGAGTAGAGATAGGAAAAGTAGAATTTTATTTCGATAATACCGAAAAAAAAGATAAAAAACTTGTTGAGATGTTTATCAATAAAATTTTAGTCCCTTTTACTATAGGTTTTGACAAAGACATAAGATATCATGATTTGCAAGTAAAGGCTATAAAAGATGTTTTAACCGGTCTATATAATAGAGAATACATGAATGACGCGTTAAAAGATAAGATGATAGAGGCTAAAAAAGATAAAAAACCTCTATCTATATCGATGGTCGATATCGATTTTTTTAAAAAAGTAAACGATACTTTGGGTCATCTTTGCGGGGATGAGGTTTTAAAAGAGATATCGGAGTTATTGTTGAAAAATCTTAGAAAGAGCGATATAGTTATAAGATACGGAGGAGAAGAATTTTTGATAGTTATGCCTTTTACGGATGAAAAAAACGCTACTTTAAAGATAGATAAAATTAGAAAAATCGTGCAAAATAAAACTTTTTGCGAGGATAAAGTAAAGATTACTATAAGTGCAGGGGTTTATCAATATGGAGGTGAAGACGATATATGTAGGT
The DNA here is from genome assembly GCA_013153915.1 of Campylobacterota bacterium. Classification (GTDB taxonomy): domain Bacteria; phylum Campylobacterota; class Campylobacteria; order Campylobacterales; family JALSKU01; genus JALSKU01. Next base: position 877 of record JAADDL010000019.1, on the reverse strand, counting down.
TTATTGAAAAGGCAGACCAAAGACTGTATAAAGCTAAGCAAACCGGTAGAAATAAGGTTGTAAATTTGTAGAATATTAGGATATATTGATGTTGAATCACTATTTAAGAAGTGTTTATTTTTTAGTCATCTCATTTGCGGTGCTGTTTATAGCATATTTTATGATGTCCGAAAGATATATTTATAATAGCGAAAAAAACTATACGAATGCTATTAAAAACGAAATAGAGAATTTTATATCTACTAGAGAAGAAGATGCGTATATGATAGCTAAAAATTTTGCGCTCAATAAAAAATTGATAAAAGCGTTAAAAAGTAAAAGATACAAATATTTAAATACTAAAAACTTTTTCAAAATACCTAAGAACTATTTTGATTATAATGATTTTCGCATTCAAATTGTTGATAGAAAAGGAAAAAGGGTTTATATCTCTTGGAATAAAGAAGATGAGGATGAAAATATAACAAATACTCTTCAAGATTTAAAAGAATTATTTCAAAATCCACATCCTAAAAAAGAGATTTTGGTAAAAAACAATAATATATTATTTACGGGAATTGTGCCGATATATGATAGCAAACATCAATTTTTAGGTATAGTAGAAGCATTTGCGTCATTTGGTAAAATCTACGATAAATTAAAGCAGGAAAATATTAAAAGTGCAGTAATTATAGATAAAAATTTGTTAAAACAAAATGGTTCTAAAGAGTGTATGACGGCAAAAAATGGTTATCGTATTATCCATAGTATAGATAAAGATATTTTAAAACTTATAGAGACTTATAGCATCCCATATCTTGTAAACATAAAAGATTATGACTATATTTTTAAAAAAGATAGCTTGATAGATGGATATTATATTGTCAATGTACCTATA
>JAADDL010000063.1 GCA_013153915.1 Campylobacterota bacterium | reverse complement strand
TAGCAAGCGCTCTTGGCATCAGTCAGCTTGAAAAAGTGGATGGTTTTTTGGCAAAAAGAAAAGAGATAGCCAAACACTACCATAAAAACTTAGCGAAAGTATCGCCTTTGTATCCGTTTAGCGATAAATCCTCGTATCATCTTTTCGTGGTTAGGTACCCCTTTAAAGATTTGAGAGAAAAAGCCGATTTTTTTATACAAATGAGAAAAAAGGGAGTCTTTTTGCAGTATCACTATATACCCATAAACCAACAGCCATACTATAAAGAAGCGGGCTACTACAAAGAGTTTAAAAATATGCAAAAGTACTACTTAGAAGCCTTTAGTTTACCGATATATCCCTCTTTAAAAGAGAATGAGCAAAAGTATGTGATGGAGTGCTTGGAGGAGCTACTATAGTGGATTTGATAATAAACGAAGATATAAAAAGTAGAATTTTCGAGTTTAGGGGCAAGCAAGTAATGATAGATAGAGACTTGGCTGAACTCTATCAAGTGGAGACTAGAGTCTTAAATCAAGCGGTAAAAAGAAACATAGAAAGATTTCCGGAAGATTTTAGATTTCAGCTTAGCGATGAAGAAAAAAGTGAACTAATCACAAAATGTGACCGGTTTGAGTCTCTAAAACACTCATCATCAAATCCTTATGCGTTTACGGAACAAGGTGTATCGATGCTTAGTGCTGTTTTGAAAAGTAAAGTAGCGATAGATGTAAGTATCAAAATCATTAGAACTTTTGTAAACTTAAGAAGATTTTTATCCCAAAATGCATCTTTATTTCAAAAAATAGAACAAATACAAAGAAGACAGATAAGCTATGAGATAAAAACGGATACCAAGATAGATAAGATTTTTGAGATTTTAAATACAAAATCAACTATTTCCAAAGAGGGTGTATTTTATGACGGTCAGATTTTTGATGCCTATATTTTTGTCAATGATTTATTAAAAAGAGCAAAAAAGAGTGTTATTTTGGTGGATAATTATATTGATGAGACCGTTTTGACTCTTTTTTCCAAATATCCTAAGTTGGATTTTACGATCGTTACAAAACCGCTATCTAGACAGGTGAAGCTCGATATAGATAAATATAACTCCCAATTTTCAAACCTTAAGATAGTAGTTTCATCAAAAATTCACGATAGATTTTTGATTTTGGATGACGAAATGTATCATATAGGTGCAAGTTTGAAAGATTTGGGTAAAAAGTGGTTTGCCTTTTCCAAAATGGATAGAAATCTTTTGAAGATAGAGGAGTTGTTGTGAATATCTGTATCATTCCCGCAAGAGGCGGGAGCAAAAGGATACCAAAGAAAAATATAAAGCTTTTTTGTGGCAAACCTCTTATCGCTTACTCCATAGAAACTGCATTAAAAAGTAAGCTTTTTGACAAGGTGGTGGTCTCAACCGACGATGAAGAGATAGCCGAAGTTTCAAAGCTCTACAAGGCGGAGGTTTTAGAAAGACCAAAAGAGTTAAGCGGTGATTTTGTAGGTACGGGAGAGGTTATAAAACACGTTTTGTCTTGCTACAAGGGATATGAATTTTCTTGTTCGATATATGCGACCGCTCCTTTTTTGCAGGTTGAGTATCTAAAAAAAGGGTATGAAGAGTTGAAAAATAGTGATGCCAAAAGAAGCTTCGGGGTTACGAGCTTTGAGTATCCGATATGGAGGAGTTTTCGTATTACGAAAGACAATAGATGTGAAATGTTTTGGAGAGAAAATTTTCCAAAAAGAAGTCAAGATCTTGAGGAAGCTTATCATGATGCGGGACAGTTTTATTGGGATAAGATCGGTCAAAAGTTAAATGATTTACCTTTTGGCAAAGAGTCCATCCCTATCATCATACCTAGATATTTGGTGCAAGATATTGATACGTTGGAGGATTTTAAAAGAGCGGAAGTGATGTATAAAGTTTTGAGAGAGCAAAAGGTGATATCGTGAATGTAGCTGTAATTTTGGCAGGAGGTAGCGGTAGTAGATTTTCTTCCGAACTTCCAAAACAATTTATCAGACTAGCAGGTCATTATATCATAGAATATACTCTAAAAACATTTGAAAATAACTCAAATATTGATGAGATATGTATAGTCGCGAACAAAGAATATTTTGATAAATATAAGAAAATTGTAAAAGATAATGGTTTTAAAAAAGTAAAAAAAATTATAAGTGGGGGAAAAGAGAGGTTTGATTCAAGCTTTAATGCCGTAAATGAGTATAAAGATATAGAGTGTAATTTGATCTTTCATGATGGAGTGAGACCTTTTGTAAACGATAGGATTATAAACGATACTGTTATGGCGTTAAAAAAATATAAAGCTGTAGATGTAGCTATACCGACAGCCGATACGATCATAAAAGTTGAAAATAGTTTTATAGAAGAGATTTTAAATAGAGAAGTTTTAAAAAGAGGGCAAACACCTCAGGCTTTTAATATAAAAACCATAACAAAAGCCTATGAAAAATTTAAAAAAGATGAAAATCCACCAAAATTTACAGATGATTGCGGTATTGTTAAATATTATCTAAATGAAAAGATTTATGTCGTCAAGGGTGATGAGATAAATATAAAGATAACATATCCGGCAGATTTACTTTTTGCTGAAAAAATTATCCAGTTTAGATCTCTTTCTTATCAAGGCAAGTTGTGTGATTTGTCTCATAAGGTAGTTGTTGTATTTGGAGGAAGTAGTGGAATAGGCAAAGAGATAGTGTTGTTAGCCAAAAAGAAAAATGCTAAAGTGTATTCTTTTAGCAAAAGTAACGGTTATAATATTACAAATAAAGATGCAATTATAAAAGCTTTTAAATATGTTTTAGATAAAGAAAAAGGGATAGATTATATCATAAATACCGTAGGAGTTTTAATCAAAAAAAATTTAGAAGATATGGATATAGAGGATATAGAAAACCAGTTGAATACAAATTTAAAAAGTTCTATATTGATAGCAAAATATGCTATACCCGTTCTTAAAAAAAATAGCATGATACTATTTTTTACTTCAAGCTCATATACAAAAGGTAGGGCAAGCTACTCAATCTATTCTGCTACAAAAGCGGCTATTGTAAATCTTACTCAAGCTTTGTCAGAGGAGTTAATAGAAAAAAAGATCAAAGTAAACTGCATAAATCCATCTAGGACTTTAACTCCCATGAGAGTAAAAAATTTTGGCAAGGAGGA
>JAADDL010000062.1 GCA_013153915.1 Campylobacterota bacterium | reverse complement strand
AGGCTCAAATATGATAAGTAGATATCTATCGTTTACGTTTATAATCTCACTCAATCTATACTCGTTTGCGTACTGGAGGAGACAGTATACGCCAAATTCTCTAACTCTCTCTTGTAAATCCTCTATGCTTTGTATCTCTACCTCTTGCGTGCTAAGATACTTCTCTCTCCAGTACATTTTCAAAGCATCCCAAGTAGGTACTCTTCCACTACTTGTATGAAGTTGTTCGAGTGTTCCTTCGCAAGATAGCTTTTTAAAATAGACTCTTATCGTTGAAGCCGAGATGTCAAAATCCAACCTCTCTTTCAACACATTTGAGCCTATCGGTGAACTTCTCTTTAGATACTCTTCAATTATAGTGTTGAGTATAATCTCTTTCTTATCCAAAGCTATCCCTCTCTTTCAAAGAAAATCTTTGAAAAACTTACTTTAGCACTCGCACTTCTGAATTGCTGATGAAATTATACAACATTGAGTGTACTCTTGTCAAGTATTTTATATAAAAATTTAAAATAAATTTAATTGAGCCTGATATACTCAATGTTTTAGGGATTGTTTTTTAAGGATTACAATAGTATAATCGCGTCTCTAAAAGGAAAAATATTGAAAAAAACCCAAATAAATAGCAAATCCAACCATATAAAAAATGTTTTACATGGATTTTTTCTAGGTATCGGCACGGCTATAGCCGAACCGTCCACCATACTACCTTTGATAGTACAACACTTTAGCTCCAGTTCGGTTTTGGTAGGATTTTATGTTGCGCTTTTAAGAGGTGGGGCTATCTTGGTGCAGATGTTCGCCGCTTTTTACGCACAAAGCTTTCCTTTGGTTTTACCGTTTTTAAAAAGAGTTTTTCTTGTTAGATTTTTATCGTGGTTTAGTATCGGTTTTGCGATACTTTTGATAGGAAACAAGTCAAACGAACTAACGCTGTTTTTTATCGGACTTGGACTTTTTTTCTTTAGTTTTTCGGCGGGTTTCGGAGCTATCTACTTTAGAGAGATATCGGCAAAGATATTTACTCACAAATTTCGTGGCTATACTATGGCTTATAGACAGTTTTTTACGGGTTTTGGCTCCATACTTAGCGGAGTAGCCGCGGGATGGGTATTAAACCACTATGAAGCACCTAAAAGTTACGGATATCTTTTTATCATAAGCGCTATTTTTATGGGTTTTGGCTTTTTATCTTTCGCAAGCGTGAAAGAACCGAAAAAAGAGAACATATCGGTAAAAGAGTCTAGTTTTAAGGTTTTTTTGAAAAACGCTTTTAAGATACTCAAAGAGGATAAGCACTTATCCACCCAAATTTTTTCATATCTATTTTCCTACTCTTACCTTATCGCCATGCCCTTTATCATACTTCAAGCAAAGGAGTATATCAAGTTAAACGGTACGGATATAGGTATATTTATCTCCGTACAAATGGTCGGAGCGATGCTAAGCAACTTTATATGGGGAAAATTGTCTTCAAACGGAAAAAACAGGATAATAGTCAATATATCGACACTTATTATGATAGTAGCTATCATAATTTCTTGGGTAAATAAGACAAACATCTACGGCTATTATGTCGTATTTTTTCTGCTTGGCACCGCAACGGACGGATTGAGGCTTAGTTTTGGAAATCTTATCCTTATCTTGGCGCCGGAAGATAAAAGACCGGTTTATGTGGCTTTGCAGACAAATATCGTATCTATAGGTATATTTTTCTCGGTACTTGGTGGCGTGATAGTAGAATATCTAAACTACGGATGGTTATATGGGGTTACGCTTTTATTTTTATCGGCATCGTTTCTTTTGTCTTTGAAGTTAAAAGATATAGATTGAATTGTTTTTGAGTAAAAAGTTTTTATAGTTTTTGTTAGATTTCTATTTTCCTGTAGTGAGGAAAATAGTTCGTTTAGCGCTTGTTTTTCGTTATTGCTTAGTGTTACTGCCATTTTTTACCCCATCTCTTTTTTTACTCTTTTTACAACTCTTAAAACTTCATCATCATCAAGTTCGCTAAGCAGTTTAAATATCGACAATACGGCTTGAGGTTTAGAGTTGCCCAACCTCCAGTCTTGGTATGTTCTCATCGAAACTCCAAGTCTTTTTGCCATCTCCTTTTGGGAGATCTTTTTTCCGAAATTTTTTGCTTCTATTGCGTTGTGAAGCAGATTAAAGATATCGCTTACTTCCATTAAAATACCACTTATCACTTAATTTATACGATTAAATGTATATTATAGGCAAATTAATATATATTTTTACTTAAATTTGCCATGATAACGGTCTTTTTATGGATATTTTTGTTGTTTTTCGGTGGATTATGGGATATTTATTGTATAAAAAAGAGGGGGTGATAGCGGGCGAATATTTAACGCCCGCTTTTTTATTTATCTCTGATGGATAATTCGGTTATAACTTTTGTATAAGTGTCGTAATCTTTTCTTTTAAGATATCTTAAAAGTCTTTTTCTTTGACCTACGAGTTTCAAAAGACCGAGTCTTGAACTGTGATCCTTTTTATTCTCTTTCAAATGTTCCGTTAGATACTTTATTCTCTCCGTTAATAGTGCTATTTGCACTTCGGTAGAACCGGTATCGCCTTCATTTCTGGCAAACTTTTTGATGATCTCCATCTTTTTCGCCGAATCCAAAGCCATAATGACCTCCTTGATTGGTATATTGCAATGTTTTACACATTGGAAATGGAATTATACAGAAAAAAACATAAATTAATATAAAGATTAGAAAATATTTAGTACAATATTACTCCTATTAAGAACTATAAGGAGCATCATGTTACTTACAAAGGCGAGCGAGTACGCTCTTCTTTCGCTGATCCTAATCTCCAAAGAAGATGATCCGGTCGATGTGGATACACTATCTAAAAAATTAAATATTTCAAAAAGTTTTCTTGCCAAGATATTGCAAAGTTTAGCAAGACAAGAGATATTGATATCCTACAAGGGGGCTAAAGGGGGATTTAAATTATCCAAAGAGCCGGAAGAGATTTCCGTAAAAGATGTCATCGAATTTGCGGAGAAAAAAGCTCCTACCGTCTTTGAATGCTCTCCTGCCAAAAATCTTTGCAAAACTCAAAAAGCAGAAACTTGCCAAATTTGGCCTTTTTTAAACAGACTTCAAATGAAGATAGACAATTTTCTTGATGAAATTTCATTAAAAGATATTATGTAAAATGGC
>JAADDL010000102.1 GCA_013153915.1 Campylobacterota bacterium | reverse complement strand
ACTTTATTGATATATCTTTTTGCTTTTGTTTTTAGTATGAGTTTTAGTATTTTGGGTGTAGAGTTTGCCGCTATCAAAAGAGCGTTGTTTTTATCTTTGTTTTCATATAGCGTATCGGCGCCGTGCTCTATCAAAGCTTTTGTTATTTGGTAATTTTTGTTGTAGATAGCTTCAAATAAAAGAGGAAAACCTTTTCCCCATTTTTTTGAGAATTGGTTTGGATTTGCTCCGTTTTTTAGAGCCGATAGAGTCTTTTTGGTGTCGTTATCGTCAACGGCTTCAACGAGAGATTGGTCATAACCTTGAGAGATTTTTATAAAAGCCTCATCCCTTTTTGGATTTGTTAGATAGCATTTTATACCTATATCTTTATACTTTTCATATAAAGTTTTTGCTTTTGTGAGATTTGTATCAAGGTAGTAGCAAAGTTGTAAATTTTTTGATAAGTCTTTTATATTTTTTTCTCTGATGATAGAGGTATTGTCGCTTTTTAACGCGATAAACAAAGCCGATAATCTATCTATCTTCAAAAGCTCTTTTATCGCTTCTTTGCAAGATGGATTGTTTTTGGCATTGCCTTTTTTTATGGCTATCTTGCACTCGGCTATATATTTTTGAGATTTTGTTTTTGGAGTGATGAAGTATTTGAAATATTTTGGATTTTTTATATAGGATATAGGGTAGTATTTGCCGTACAATTTACGCTCTTTATACTTTTGTAGATACTTTATAGTCGTCTCATCGGTATTTAAAAGGAGTTTAACAAGGGTTTTATCGTCCGGATTGTAACCAAGTTTTAAACATATGGCGCTATTTTGTTTGTTTAAACGGGAGCATTGCTCTAAAAAAAGCTCTTTAAAGGCTTGAATGAACTTATCATGATATTTTGAGTGTTCCAATATAGCATTTAAATCTTTATCCGTGATATCATACTTGTCTATCACGTCTCTAATGTATAACTTTTTTACTATATCGACTCTGCCTTTTTTGACTAGGGAAGCCAGTATGCCAAGATCGGCGTATCTAACATAGGGCAGGATTTTATCCTCCAAGTTCTGTCTGATAGCATAGTAAAATCCTATCTTTCCGACCCTTTTTGTATATTTTAAAAGCTCATCAAGATATTTGGGGTTATAGATAAGAGATAGAGTGACGGGTGTGATATTGTCCAAAAGCCCTTTTTGATTGATTTTAAAGACTCTGTCCCATTTTTTGTATCTATCCAGATGTAACGGTTTGTCTTTTAGTATGGCGTAGTGTATGGCATTCCATCCGCTGACATATCCGCCGTTTTTTAAAAGAATGTTTACCGCTTCTTTGTCTTTGTTGATGATGGCTAGCAGCAAAGGCGTAATCTCGTCAAACGGTACAGGACCGCTTGTGTAGTAGTTGTATTTGGTAAAATTCCAAAAGTGATTTTTCGTGTAGCTATCCAACTCTTTATAATTTTTGCCCTCCACCAGATCAAAGACTTTTGTCTTATTGCCCTCTTTTATATCTTTCGAGTAAAGTTCGTAAAACTTTTTACCCCAAGATCTATCGTGCAGTTCGTCTATATTTTTGGCATATTTGGAGGTGATGTTGTAATTTACTATGTCGATATGGTGCTGTTTTGCCAAATCTAGCATATACCTTGCAATATCAAGTCTATCTATCTTGGCGATAAGATATAGAAAATGAACAGGATAGTCGAGATAGTAAGGCTCTTTTAGATATCGGGTATGTTTTTTTAATATATCTTTACCTTTTTTATCCTCTTTGAGTAAAAAGTATAAAAATATCTTTTGTTTATCGTTTAGATAGTATTTAAAAAGAATTTCTCTTAACTTTTTGTTGATAGGTTTATTTTCTCGTGCGGCTCTTGAAAAATTTCTTATAAATAGGAAGGTGGAGTACTTGTTGCCGAGAAATTCACTCTTTGCAGAGTTTTTCTTTAATATCTTTATGGTTTTTATAATGTTTTGCTCTATCTTTTTTTTATACGCTTCGTATGTTTTTTTATCGGCGTTGGTTTTTGTATATTTGTCGTACTGTTTGTCAAAAACAAAAGGGTAGTTTTGATTTATCCCTGCTAAAACCATGCCAAGAGAGTTGACCCCTCTTTTGTTCGTATCGTTGGGGTCTATCTTATCTATCAAAAAATCGACAAACTTGGGTTTGGCTAAAAAACTTGCAAACATCAAAAGATTGTCGCTTTTATTATCTGTTTGGCTAAAATCATAGTGCAGATTTTGAGCTTTTTTGAAGATATCGAGCCTATCGTATTTTATGGCTAGACTTAGTAGATAAAAGCTATCTTTGGAGTTGATGATGGAGTCAATCTTGGAAGAGTTTGAATCTAAAAATCCCTTTAACTCTTTGATGTTGTACGAATATAGTGACAAAATAGATAAAAAAGTTAAAAAAATTATTTTTTTCATACTCTAATATCTTACGCTTTGGTATAAAAGATTTAATAACCACAATATCTCATACCCTGAAGCTATAATGCCCCAAATGATGATGAAGTTGTTGACTCCGCCCTCTTTATATAAAAACTCTAAAGTCTCTTGTTCGTTTAAATCTCTTTTTTGAGCCTCGTTCAAAGAGGCTTTATAGTTTATGTATATGAGATAGTTTGCAAACAACCCTAAGATAAATCCAAAAATTATACCGGCAAACGGAATTCTCATAGTAAATATCTTCAAAATTATGGCGATAAGTCCGTATAAGTATGATCGTCTATATAGCAAGTAGATACCGGGGAAGAAAAAAGCCCACCAATTCCAAACGATAGTAGAGCCGTTTTCAATCTTGTCAAACACTTTGATAAAATAATCGACATTGTGTTGTATATATGCGGCTATCTGCCTCTCTTTTAAAGTGTTATAATGTTTTACTATTTCAAGTAGTTTCTCTTTTTTTGAACTATCCATTCAAATCCCCCTATATTAGGTTAGAAATGATACGGTATATAAAGAGCTAAATCTTGCCAAAACCAAAGTAGAGTGGCGGTCGAGAGCATGATAAGTACAAATGGCCATACCCCTTTTACCACTTCGCTAAGTCTTGCCCTTGAGATAGCTTGGATGATAAAAAGATTCATTCCCACAGGCGGTGTTATGAGCGCCGTTTCTATGACTATTACGAAAAATAGTCCAAACCAGATAGGATCTATCCCTTTATCCATGATAGCCGGAAAAAGTACGGGTACCATGATAAGAAGCATAGAG
>JAADDL010000162.1 GCA_013153915.1 Campylobacterota bacterium | reverse complement strand
TAGACGAGGATACTTCGAGCGCTTCCATAAAAGAGTATATAAAAGAGATTATAAAAAACGAAGATAGAAAAAAACCTATAAGCGACAATAAAATACTACAACTCATAGAGAAGAAATTCGGTATAAAGATAGTAAGAAGAACTATCACCAAATACAGAAAACAGCTAGGCATCGCCGGTTCAAGCGAAAGAAAAAAACTGTATCTACTTCAATAATCGTTTAATATGGTATAATTTTAAAAATCTCTATTAAAGGTTATTTTGAAATGCTTACAAAAGAGAATATCTTTGAAACACTTAAAAAAAATAGTAAAATATTTGAAAATGATGGTGTTTTGATAGTGGGTCTTTTTGGTAGCTTTTCAAGAGATAGCGCTACAAAAGATAGCGATGTGGATATCCTGATAGAGACAAAACCCTCTTTTTATCAAAAATATAAGGGACTCAAAGCTATCGTAAAACTTTCCCAAATAAAAGAGTTTTTTGAAAATGAATTCCAAAGAGAGATAGATTTGGTCGATAAAAGCGCTTTGGCTAAAGATGCAAAAGAGCATATACTCAAAAAGGCACTATATGTATAGTGATGAAGATATAGTTAGATTGAGATCGATAGATAAAAAGATGGATGACATTTTTAATATCATAGATAGACATAAAGGCATCGTTGAAACTTTACAAGATATAGAGGGGCAACCGGCTGTCTTGATGTTGCTGGTAGCCGTTTCGGAACAATTTTCAAAGCTCCATAAAAAAGATTCGAATATTTTAAACTCTTTTGAGCAAATAGACATCAAAGGTATGATAGATATAAGAAATTTTATAGCTCATGATTATGATGGGGTAAATCTCTCTATCATCGAAGATAGTCTAAGGCTCGATTTGCCTAAAATTCATCAAATAGTTAAAGATATTTTAACTCAAAGTTAAAAGCGCTTTTTCAAGATCTTCTTTAGTATCTATGCCGAAACTTTTGCTTTTTACCTCTATCATGGCTATCTTTTTACCGTGGTAAATCGCTCTTAATTGTTCTAGTTTTTCTATATCTTCAAGAGGCGAGAGCGGTAAAGAGCAAAACTCTTTTAAACTCTTTTTGGTAAAGCCGTATATGCCGAGGTGTCCGTAGTAATCCAAATGCTCCTCTCTATCATACGGTATCTTGCTTCTTGAAAAGTAGATAGCGTTATTTTGATAATCAGTTATCACTTTTACATGATTTGGGTCGTTTGCCTCTTTTGGAGAGATGAGTTTATAGCAACTTACCATGAAAATATCCTCGTTTATCTCTTGAGCCTTTTTGAGTCTATCTATAACTTTTTGGATGATATAGGGTTCGATAAAAGGTTCGTCCGCTTGGACATTTACTACTATCTCATCTTCGTCGATACCTAGTTTTTGAGCCACTTCGTTTATCCTATCCGTTCCGCTTTTATGCTCGTTGCTTGTCATAACGGCTTCAAAACCGTAGTTGTTCGCCATATCTACGACCTCTTTCGAGTCGGTTGCGATGATGACTCTATCGAGCTCTTTTACTCTGTTTGCCGTAGCTATCACCATAGGAGTACCGTTGATATTTGCCAAGATTTTTTTTGGAAATCTATTTGATGCGAGTCTTGCGGGTATGATAATCATTTTTTAATGCCCTTTTGGATAAAATTGCGATATTATACATCAAAAAGGATAAAATTGTTCATATATCAAGAAAAAGGCGGATACTGCTACAATAGCGATACGATGTTTTTGTACGATTTTATCTCAAAAAAGAGATTGGGCGGTTTAATCCTTGATGTAGGATGCGGATGCGGAGTATTGGGGCTTTTGATAAAAGAGAGATTTGATATAAAGTTAGTCGGTATAGATGTGCAAAAAAACGCAATAACTCTTTGTGAGGTAAACGCTAAAAACAATAATCTTGAAGCCGAATTTATATGTGATGATTTTATAAAGCACGACTTTAAAGATAGGTTTGACGCCATAGTCTCAAATCCGCCTTTTTATGACGGCAGAAGCAAGCAAAGCGACAACAGCTCCAAAAAGATAAGTAGATTTGATACGAGTTTGCCTTTGGAGGATTTTATAAAGAAGAGCAACTCTTTGCTTAAACCAAGAGGCGAATTGATATTTTGCTATGATAGCGGTGCGTTGCAAATCATATGTAGTCTTTTAGACAGATATAAATTTCGTATAGAGCAGATGAGATTTATCCATCCGAAAAGAGATAAAAACGCTACCGTTGTCATGATAAGTGCGCGAAAAAGCTCAAAAAGTAAGGTCAAATGTTTGCCTCCGCTTATAACCCATGAAAACGGAGAGTTTAGCGACGAGGTTAAGGAGATATATGATAAACTCTCAATAAAAAGTTTAAAGTGTGAGCTTGATGGGTAAGATAATCACAAAAGAGGGTTTTAGCTACGGTTTTGATCCTTCGGCATGCAGTAAATGCGACGGTAGATGTTGCAGAGGAGAGAGCGGTTATATATTTGTAAATAGTGAAGAAATTAAAAAAATAGCTGAATTTTTACAATTAGATGTCGAAACTTTTAAAAAAGATTACTTAAATAAGGTAAAATATAGATATAGTATCAAAGAGTTGAAGATAGGCGGAGAGTATGAGTGTCTGTTTTTTGACGGCAAAACAAATAGTTGCGAAATCTACGAAGTTAGACCTACTCAATGCAGGAGCTTTCCTTTTTGGGACTATTTTAAAGATAAAGTTGATGAGGTGAAAAAAGAGTGTATAGGTATAGTATAGTTATTTTGGTATTGTTGGCGTCGTTTTTCGGCGGATGCTCCATAAAGTCCGTAAAACCTCAAGATACGAGTGTAAAACAGTATAAATATGAGGATAAATATACTCTTTTCGCTTTGATGTACAACCAAGAGGGTCAATACGAAAAAGCTTTAAAATATTATGAGATATTGTATAAAAATACCAAAAAGAAAGAGTATTTAAAAGAGATTTTGATGCTTTCTATTAGATTGCAAGATTATGATACACTGGGAAAATATTCAAAAGTGGCTTTAAAGGATTTTCCTAACGATGATTTTTTCAAGAGGGTTCAGATACAGTATTATATATTTAAAAAAGATTTCAAAGAAGCCTCAAGATTATCGATAGAGCTGACAAATAGATATAAAACAGAGAAAAATTACGAATTTGCGGGATATGCGTTTTTGACTATGAAAAAATACTCATTGGCTTTGAAATATTTTGAAAGAGCT
>JAADDL010000112.1 GCA_013153915.1 Campylobacterota bacterium | reverse complement strand
AATATATAAAACCGATATATGAACCTGTTAATGTTACAAAAATGGTTAATGCTTTAGAGAAACAAAGAGAGTTATTGCCAAAGATAGAATATAAAGATGAGTCGGAGATTCTTGAAAATATAGAAGAATCTGAAGTTGCTGAAATGCCTGAAAAAGAAGAGGCGGATATCAAACCAGAGAAAAAGGCTGAGGAAAAAAGAAGCAATAAGATACAGATACTAGTGGCAGAAGACAATGAGATAAATAGAAAACTTATAAAAAGAACGCTAGAAAATTACGGTTTTGAGATAACGTTAGCAAATAATGGACAAGAGGCTTTGGATGCTGTAAAAAATAAAAAATTTGATTTGATTTTTATGGATATTGCAATGCCGGTTATGGATGGCGTAGAATCTTTGCACGCTATTTTAGATTATGAGTTAGAATCGGGAATAAAGCATACCCCTATAGTTGCCCTTACTGCAAATGCTTTAAAAGGTGATAGAGAAAGATTTTTGAACGAGGGTTTTGATGAGTATGTAACCAAGCCTATTAAGAGTGATAAGATAGAGTCAATAATATCAATGTTTTTAAGCGATTTAAAATTGGCTTTAGAAAACAAAAAAGAGATAGATGAGCGCGATGAAAGAGATTATAACGAAGAAACTCAATCAATAAAGATGAAAATCGAAGAATCCCTGTTAGATGAAGAACATAAAGAGGAAAAACCTTCTTTTGAAAAAAGTGAGGATAGTTACGATGTGGAGGATGATGACTCACAAGGCATTCATCCAGATGAGGAATATAAAGAAAATGAAGAGAATGCTCAAGTTTCTCAAGAAAGTGAAGAGAAGGTCGAGGAGCGACATTCGGATATAAGAGAAAAAATAAGCAATATGTATGAAGAGGCGATTCAAGAGGCTAAGGAGAATAGTGAACAAAACGCCGAGTCGGAAGAAATCAAATCCGAAAAAGAAGTGGATGATGATATAAGGAAGGAAGAGAGCCTTGACATAAGCGGTGACGGTTTGGATGAAAAAATCGATACCCAACGAGATAAGATGAGAGAGCTATTTTTAGATAGCGTTGACGATAGTTTGTTGAACGAATCTCAAGAAGATGAAAAAGAGAGTGAAGATATCAAACTTTTTGAAGAAAATATTGGAGATAGCGACATAGAAGACGACAGCGAAAGCAAGGATGAGACGCAGGTGGTCGCTGAGGCTTCTCAAACAACACACAAGATCAAATCATTGATTGCAGAAGATAACGTAATCAATCAAAAATTAATTGAAAAGACGTTAAGAAACTTAGGTTTAAGCGTTGATATAGCAAATAACGGAAGAGAAGCGGTAGAGATGTTTAAAACGAATGATTATGATATCGTTTTTATGGATATCTCTATGCCTGTTATGGATGGCATCGACGCAACTCATGAAATATTAGCCTATGAAAGAGAAAAAAATCTAAAACATACGCCGGTTGTAGCCTTGACAGCAAACGCTTTGCCTGGAGACAGGGAAGCATTTTTAAGCGAGGGGTTGGATGAGTACATATCAAAACCATTGAAAAAAGAGGATATTATCAGGGTTTTGAAACTATTTTTAAATTATGATGAAGAGTCTTTGTCAAAAGAGTCTCAACATATATATGAAACCGGAGAAGAGATTGAGGATAAAGATAGCGAGAAACAAGAAGATGATTTTGTTTCGGATTATGATGAACTTGGAGATTCTAAAGAGTTAAAAGATGTTTTGCTTTTTAAGAATAATAAAATAGAAGCTAAAATTTTAAACAATATGATCTCGAAATTCGGTTATACCGTCGATAGCATATCCAATTATGGGGAATTTTTAGATAAGATGCAAAATTCAAGATATAAAATGGTGATGATAGATAAAGATATGGAGTTTATCGATACGAAAGAGGTTATAGAGCAGATTAGAAGAATCGATAATGAAGAAGGAAGAAAGAGTGCCGTTGTTGAGTTTGTCAGCTTAAGAGAGGATGAAGAAAATGCGGATGTTGATTTGGTTGACGAAGTGATGAAAAATATTATCGTTAAAAGCAAAATTAGAGAAGTTTTGGATAAATATATTAAGGTAAAATAGAAGATGAAAAAAAAGTTAAATATACTTTCAGTTGATGATGACTTTATTAATTTAAAGCTGGTGGGTTCCATACTGAAGAGAAATGAAAATGTAAATAAAGTGGTTGAAGCTTCAAATGGTCTTGAAGCATTGGAACAATTAAAAAAGAATGACGATATAAATCTAATTTTGCTAGATTTAGTTATGCCGGTTATGGATGGTTTGAAATTTTTAGATAGTATCGGTACTGAAGAAAAATATAAAAATATTCCTATTATCGTATTGACTACCGATGAAACTAAAAAATACGAATCTTTCGAAAAAGGAGTTTATGATTTTATAGTTAAGCCGGTTCGAGAACATGTGTTAAATGAAAAAATCGATAAAATCGTAGAAGTATTTTATTCTTAGGGGATATTGTGATAATAGAAGAAGAACGTTCAAGTTGTATGCCTAATTTTTTGGTGATATTGTCGGCACCCTTTTTGGTATTTTTGGCTGCAGTTATAAGTTATTTCGGATATCTATCTTTAAAAGTCGAGATACATACTCTTGCTACAATCGGATTGATCTTTTTTATATTTATTTTCTTTATAAAACATAATGCTAACTATGTAGCTTGCAAATTTAAACAATCGTTTGAAGAAATTGAAGATAATATTAAATTATTTTTAAAAGAGAATAGTTTTGAGATTGACGGTAAAAAGAAGTCGTTGGCAAATATTGACGATATTTTGGATAAAGAGATAAAAGAGCTTAGAAACGATAATTTTGCTAGTGTGGCGCCAACCGTTTTTCCAATGCTCGGTATCTTGGGCACGTTTATAGCCATAGCGATATCGATGCCCGATTTTTCAGTACAAAGCGCTGATGCCCTAGATAGAGAGATAACATTGCTTTTAAGCGGGGTAGGTACCGCTTTTTACGCTTCAATTTACGGAATATTTTTATCTCTTTGGTGGATATTTTTTGAAAAACGAGGTTTAAGCAAGCTTAGCTATACCATAGAATATATAAAGAAATTATACTCAAAGTATATTTGGGATAAATATGAGTTAGAGAGATATAAATTATCTTCCGAGTTAGAATCAGCCCATAGAGTAACGGATACTTTAAAAGAGATATTCAATATAGACATGATAAAAAGTTTAAATCAAAGATATATCGAAGATTTTCAAATCATTGTTGATAAGAC
>JAADDL010000023.1 GCA_013153915.1 Campylobacterota bacterium | reverse complement strand
TACCCACCGTATCGAACTTTTTTGCCTCTATGGCGAGTTTTAACTTTGTCCCCACTCCGTCGGTGGCTCCCAAGATGACAGGCTTTTTGTAACCTGTCGGAAGTTCGTAAGCTCCCGCAAAGGAGCCGATGCCGCCTATAACATTTTTATCGAATGTAGAAGTCACAAAGGGTTTTATCTCCTCGACAAATCTAGCCCCCTCGTCAATATCGACTCCCGCATCTTTATAGCTGATTTTACTCATTATTTTCCTTAATCCTCCCAATCACAAGGGGGAAATATCTTTTTTAAAAACCAAATGGACGGACAAAAGTTTGTAAATGCCCAAATGATTAGCATTACTATGACGAAAGTTTGTAAAACAACGGCTGTTTGAAACATGGTTTTATCGCCGTCCAACCCTAGGGCAAATAGCCATAAGATGATACCTAGCATAATAGCGGTCATAAGTCTTTGTATCCTTTGATAGCACATATTTATCCTTTTTGTAAGTCTTATTGTATCTTTGATATTTTATCCACAATATGATAAAATATTGATAAAAGGAAGATAATGCAAGTTGTGATAACGGGCGGTATTTGCTCCGGAAAAAGTACGGCAAGCAAGATATTTGAAAAGTACGGTTTTTATATCATCGATGCCGATAAGATAGCCCACAAAGTGCTTGATGAAAATATTTCGGCAATCAAGGAGATATTTGGAGACGAATATGTAAAAAGCGGTAAAGCCGATAGAAAAAAGATAGCCAAAGTGGTATTTTCCGATAAAAGAAAAAAAGAGGAGTTAGAAGCGCTTTTACATCCTCTTATAAAAGAAGAGATTGGCAAAGAGATAAAAAGAGCCGAAAAAGAGGGTAAAAGATATCTGCTGGATATTCCTCTTTTTTTTGAGACCGGTAACTATAAGGCGGATAAAGTTATTTTGATATATGTCGATAGAAAAACACAGCTTCTTAGGTTGCAAAAAAGAGATGGACTATCTTGTGATGAAGCTCAAAAGAGAATAAAATCTCAAATAGATATTGAAAAAAAACGGGAAATAAGCGATATAGTTATAGACAATACGAAAAGTATAAAAGATTTGGAATATGAGATAAAAAAGGCAATAGATGCAGATTTCAAAATATAGTGCCAGCGGGAATGATTTTATCATTTTTCATACATTTGAAGAGAAGGATAGGTCAAAGTTGGCAAAAGAGTTGTGTCATAGGCAAAACGGTATAGGAGCTGATGGACTTATCGTGCTTTTGCCTAGTTGTAAAAAAGAGTATGACTTTAAGTGGCAATTTTACAATAGTGACGGAAGCGAAGCCTCTATGTGTGGCAATGGCAGTAGAGCTACGGCTCACTATGCATACAAAAACGGCTTGTGCGATAAAAAGATGAGTTTTTTAACGGGTGCTGGTATTATCGAAGCTGAAGTGGATGGAGATGTGGTTGAGACGACTTTGACCGACACCAAGATAGTGAAAGAGAGCATATCCGAAAACGGAAAAAATTGGGATATTTATGATACGGGAGTGCCTCATCTTGTAACTTTTACGGATGACTTGGAGAGTTACTCCAAAGATGAAGCAAGGAAGCTAAGGCAAAAGTATAACGCAAATGTGAACTACGCACTTATAAAAGATGAAAAGATGTATGTTAGAACTTATGAAAGAGGCGTAGAGGATGAGACTTTGGCTTGCGGAACGGGTATGGCAGCTTGTTTTTACTCCGCTTTTAAAAAAGGCTTGGTGAATGATAGCGTTGAAGTGTATCCCAAAAGCAAAGAAAGATTAAATTTAGCTTATAAAAATAATAAGATATATTTTAAAGGTAAAGTTGTAAAGATTTTCGATATAATATTATATTAATATACGATAATTTGATATTTCACAAAAAAAAATTTATGGAGAAAGAGTGTTGAAGAAAATATTGTTGATGGTGCTATTATCTACTATCATTTATGCGGGCGGACTGCCGTCATGGTACTACAAGATAAAAGATGTACCTACGCAAAAGAAAAAATTTGTAGAGATAATGTTACCTTTGATAAAAAAAGCAAATGAAAAGACTTTAAAAGAGAGGAAATTTGTTTTAAATTTTTTTAATAAATTAGAAAGGTGCGGTTTTTCTTGTGTAAAAAAAGATGACTTGTTAAGACTTGCTAAACTCTCAAAAAAGTATAAGATAAAAAATCTATACGATAAGTATGAATATCTTTTGAAGATAGATAAGATTCCCGAGTCCTTGGCGCTTACCCAAGCGGCATTGGAGAGTGCTTGGGGAAAGAGTAGGTTTGCAAGATATGCAAACAATATCTTTGGACAATGGACATTTAAATCCAAAGGTTTGGTTCCGGAAAAAAGAGAAGAGGGCAAAACCCACAAGATAAAGATATTTAACTCTTTGCAAGACTCTGTGGATGCTTATGTGGCAAATCTCAATAGAAATAGAGCCTATAAAGACTTTAGGATACAAAGGTATCAAGCAAGGGTTCTAAATGAGCTTTATAAAGGAACCGATGCTGCAAAAACTATGGCAAGATATTCTGAACTAAGAGGAAAATATGTCAAGATGATTAGTAGATTTATGACGAAAAATAGCTTTTTAAAATACGATACTTTAGTATCCGACAAAGAAGAAAACGGAAATCTATACGCTTTAAACGGCATTTGATTTTATTAAAAACGTAATAAATTTTTCGCAAAGAGTGTAGAATCTCTTTGCGAAAAAATGTTAATCGTTAGGTATAAAATTTTTGCAACCTTTTTCTTTTGTTCCGCTAAAACTTCTTATCTCTTTAGCCGTGCCGTTTTTTGCTATGGTTTGCCTTTTGCAGTCATCTTTTTTTATGCACTCTTGATTGTTGCAACCTATATTTTCATTTGCTTTTGACATATATTATCCTTTAAAAAAAATTTTCGAATATTACCCAAAAGCAACTTAAAGTTTTATTTTAAAAAAATCCAAATACCAATCCACAAACTTATCTATACCTTCTTGGATAGATGTTTGAGGTTTATAACCGAAATCCTCTATAAGCCCGCTTACATCGGCATATGTGGAGGGTACGTCTCCGGGTTGCAGGGGTAGCATATTTTTCTTTGCTTTTTTGCCGAGCTTGTTTTCAAGAGCCTCTATAAAATCCATAAGTTTTACGGGATTGTTATTTCCTATATTGTATATCTTGTAGGGCGCTTTGGAACTACTAGGATCTGGGTCTTTTCCGCTCCAAGAGGGGTCTCCTTTTGGAGGATTGTCTATGACTTTTATCACTCCGTTGACTA
>JAADDL010000068.1 GCA_013153915.1 Campylobacterota bacterium | reverse complement strand
TCATGATAGAAGTTGGAGAAAAGGCGGTTGATTTTTGTTTGCCGAATCAAGACGAAGTGGAGATATGTTTGAGGGATTTGAGGGGAAAATGCGTGGTTTTATATTTTTATCCCAAAGATAATACTCCGGGCTGTACCACCGAAGCTTGTGATTTTACGGCTAATTTGCCCGAATTTGAAGATATGAATGCCGTAGTGCTTGGAGTTAGTCCCGATAGCCCTAAAAAACACAGAAATTTTATCGAAAAAAAGGGATTAAAGATAACTCTTTTGAGCGATGAAAGCAAAGAAGTATTGGAAAAATACGGAGTTTGGCAACTTAAAAAGATGTGCGGCAGAGAGTATATGGGGGTAGTTAGGACTACATATCTAATCGATAAAAACGGAGTCGTAGTTAAAAGATGGGATAAAGTCAAGGTAAAAAATCATGTAAATGAGGTAAAGCAAGCCGTTAGCGAGTTATGTTAGTCCACATATGCTGTTCGGTCGATAGCCACTTTTTTTTACAAAAATTAAAAAAGATATATCCCGATGAAAAACTTGTAGGATACTTTTATAATCCCAATATTCACCCATACAGCGAATACTACCTAAGACTTCTTGATGTTAAAAGAAGTTGTGAAACGCTAAATGTGGAGTTGATAGAGGGAGAGTATGACTATGAAAGTTGGATAGAGTTTGTCAGAGGGTATGAAAACGAGCCTGAAAAAGGCAAAAGATGTACCCTATGTTTTGATAAAAGAGTTGAAGAAAGCATGAAAAAAGCTCTTGATATAGGTGAAAAAAGAGTTACCACCACTCTTTTAACAAGCCCGAAAAAATCCATACAACAGCTCCAAAAGGTCGGTGACGGGTTGGCTAAAAAATACGGCTTGGAGTTTGTTTGTTTGGATTTTAGGAAAAAAGGAGGCACTCAAGAGCAATTTGCTTTGGCAAAAAGAGATAAGCTGTATAAACAAGATTATTGCGGATGTCTTTTTGCCTTAAAAAAACAGAGGGAATTTCAAGGCAGGCTAACCCAAGAGTTACTTGAGAGTGTCAATGCCCAACTCTTGCCAAACTCTTTGTCCGAGAGGATTGAACTTTACCGCAAAAGATACTCCGTCGAAAAAGAGGGCGTAAAGTACGATATAGTAAAAGAGGGATTTTTAAATTATCGTTTATTAAGAGCTTATATCAAGGTGGATAGAGTTGTAAGAGCCTCATATTTTTTAGCCTATTCGCATTTAAAAAGAAAAAAAGCTAAAGTGAAAATATCAAAAAAGATAGGAGATATATTCTATAGTAATAAAGAAGAGATAAGGATTATCTCTTTAAAGACATTTAATAAGATTGCAAACACTTCGTACGGCAGTGTAAAAGAGTTGTATTTTTCGCCTCTTTCTTTTCAAGAAGAGTGCAAGCTAAGAGCAACTTTGGAAAACTCTTTTTTTTCAACTTCCGCTTTTGTCGTAGTGGATAGCGTAAACTTTTCAGACTTTGAAATATATTGTGATTCTATATTATATCAAGATGTTAGGGAAAATTTAGTAATATTTTGATAAAATATATGAATTTTACAAAAGGTTTGAAAATATGCTAGATATTATGGATATTCAAAAGATTCTACCTCACAGATTTCCATTTTTGCTTGTTGACAGAGTGTCTCGGATAGAACCCTCGACATATATAGAGGCGTACAAAAATGTCACTATCGCCGAACATGTTTTTCAAGGGCATTTTCCCGATCATCCCATATATCCCGGGGTTATGATTATAGAAGGTATGGCTCAAGCCGGCGGTATATTGGCGTTTGAAAGTATGGAGGCGAGTGAACAAGACGATACTCAAGATAAGGTTGTTTACTTTATGAGTATTGATAGAGCGAAGTTTAGGTCACCCGTAAGACCGGGAGATAAGTTGGTGTATAAACTAAATGTTATAAAGCATAAGGGAGCCGTTTGGGTATTGGACGGAAAAGCTTATGTGGATGATAAAGTTGTGGCGCAAGCCGAACTTAAAGCGATGATAGTGGATAAGTAAAATGAGCAAGATAGCTAACAGCGCCATTATAGAAAAGGGTGCGGTGATAGGAGAGGATGTCGAGATAGGAGATTTTGCTTTTGTAGGCTCACAAGCAAAGCTTGCTAACGGTGTAAAGGTTTTTCAAGGGGCGCAAGTAAGAGGCGAAACCGATATCGGAGAAAATTCTCAGATACACTCTTATGCGGTAGTCGGAAACTTTCCTCAAGATGTATCCTATAAAGGTGTTTGCGGTAAGTTGATAATCGGAAAAAATAATATCATAAGAGAGTACGTCACCATCAACCTGCCCACTCTAAAACAGGATAAAGTGACGCTACTTGGCGATAATAACTACATCATGGCATACTGCCATATAGCTCATGACTGCGTCATAGGAAACAATGTCATACTCGCAAACGCTGCAACCTTAGCGGGCCATGTGGAGATAGGAGATTTTACCGTTGTCGGCGGTTTAACTCCCATACATCAATTTGTAAAGATAGGCGAGAGCGTTATGATAGGCGGAGCGAGTGCGGTTAGCCAAGATATACCTCCGTATTGTCTTGCCGAAGGCAATAGGGCGAAAATAAAAGGCTTGAATTTGGTGGGGCTTAGAAGAAGGTTTGAAAGAGACGATATAAACGAGTTGAAAAAAGCTTATAACGCTATATTTAGGTCAAATAAACCTATAAAAGAGAGTGTTGAAGAGGTGTTAAAAAGTAGCGACAACGATAAAGTTAGAAAACTTTGTGAATTTATTAAAGATACAAAAAGAGGAATACCTTTTGATAGGCACTCGTAAAAAATTTTCCAAGGATACGAATATATGAAAAAATGTAGTTTTTGCAACTCTAAAGAGAGCGATGAAAATAGACTGATAGAAGGCAACGGTGTTTGTATTTGCGAACATTGCGTAATATCCGCCTATAAGATTTTGTTTGGCGACGAAGAGATAGAGGGCGATACCAATATAGAAGAGAAGATGTTTTTTACTCCGAAAGAGTTGAAAAAGGTTTTGGACGATTATGTGGTAGGACAGGCGAAAGCCAAAAAAATATTTGCGGTAGGCATCTATAACCACTACAAAAGAATATTTAAAAAAGATAAGATAAAAGACGACAAGACCGAGATACAAAAATCAAATATTTTATTTATAGGACCAACAGGAAGCGGAAAGACTTTGATGGCTCAAACTATGGCAAAGTTTTTGGATGTTCCTATAGCCATAGCCGACGCTACAAGTTTAACGGAAGCGGGATATGTCGGAGAAGATGTGGAAAATATTTTAACAAAACTTTTGCAAGAAGCCGACGGGGATGTGAAAAAAGCCGAACAAGGTATAGTGTTTGTTGATGAGATAGATAAGATAGCCAGAATGAGCGAAAACAGGTCCATTACAAGAGATGTCTCGGGTGAAGGAGTGCAACAAGCACTCTTGAAAATCATAGAGGGAAGCGTGGTAAATATATCTCCCAAAGGTGGCAGAAAGCATCCAAATCAAGAGTTTTTGCAGATAGATACTTCAAATATCCTTTTTGTGTGCGGAGGAGCTTTTGACGGATTGGTTGATATTATCAAAAGAAGAATAGGCAACAATGTCTTGGGCTTTAACCAAGAAAAGAGAAATAAAAGCGAAGAGGATAATCTAATAGAGCTTGTAGAACCGGATGATTTGGTAAACTACGGTTTGATACCGGAGCTTATAGGAAGATTGCACTCTATAGCTACGCTTAACGAGATAACGGAACAAGATATGGTGGAGATTTTGACAAAGCCGAAAAACGCTATCGTCAAGCAGTATAAAAAGCTTTTTGCGATTGACGGCGTAAAGTTGAGTTTCGAGGATGACGCTTTGATGGAGATAGCGAAAATGGCTATCAAAAGAAAGACGGGTGCTAGGGGGCTTAGGTCTATCATGGAAGAGATAATGGTGGATATTATGTTCGAGCTTCCGGAGCTTGAGGGGTATGAAGTGGTGATAACGAAAGATGTTGTTGAGGGCGGAGCACAACCGCTGTATATTAAAAATAGTAAAAAAATAGCATAAAGAGGTTTGTATGATACTTGATCAAATAATAGGACTTTTTTCAAACGATATGAGCATAGACTTGGGTACCGCCAATACATTGGTGCTTTTAAGAGGCAAAGGCATCATTATAAACGAGCCGTCGGTGGTAGCCATACAGCAGGATAAATACGGTCGAAACAATATCTTGGCCGTAGGTCATGAGGCTAAGGAGATGATAGGTAAAACTCCGGGAAATATACAAGCTATAAGACCTATGAAAGATGGAGTTATCGCCGATTTTGATATGACCGAAAAGATGATAAGATATTTTATAGAGAAGGCTCACAAAAGAAAAAGTTTTATAAGACCTAGGATTGTTATCTGCGTTCCTTACGGGCTTACTCAGGTGGAGAGAAAAGCCGTAAGAGAATCGGCTATGAGTGCGGGAGCTAGAGAAGTTTATCTGATAGAAGAGCCTATGGCGGCGGCTATAGGGGCTGATCTTGAGATCAAAAAACCTCACGGAAACTTGGTGGTGGATATCGGCGGAGGAACTACCGAGATAGGCGTCATATCTCTTGGCGGTTTGGTTATATGCAAATCCATCAGAGTAGCCGGAGATAAGATGGACCAGTCCATAGTGGATTATGTGAAGAAGAAGTACAATCTTTTGATAGGCGATAGAACGGGAGAGAGTATCAAGATAGCTATAGGTACGGCGGTAAAACTTGATGAAGACCTTACTATGACCGTAAAAGGACGAGACCAAATAAGTGGATTGTTGGTAAGCGTTGAGCTAAATAGCGAAGATATCAGAGAAGCTATGAGAGAGCCTTTGAAAGAGATAAGCGATGCTTTAAAAGATGTCTTAGAGATAACTCCGCCCGATTTGGCTGGAGATATAGTGGAAAACGGCATAGTTTTAACGGGCGGCGGAGCATTGATAAGGGGAATCGACAAGTATCTAAGCGAACTTGTGAAACTTCCCGTATATGTAGCCGAAGAGCCTTTGTTGGCGGTTGCGAAAGGAACCGGAAGAGTTTTGGAGGAGATAAAACTTCTAAGACAAGTTATAAATGATTAAAAATAGATATTTCATACTTTTTATCATCACTATTTTGGTGGTGATAAAATATAATTTTAACGCGGTTATAAAAGAGCCTATCTTGGATATTACTCTAGGTATCAAGAGTTATTATGTAGAGTTACTGGACGATTTAAAAAATTTTAAAGATAAATATATAAGCCAAAAAGAGAGTATTCAAAGACTCAAAGAAGAGGTAAAAGCACTCAGAAAAACGGCATTGCTCTCTTCGGCGTTTGCCGCAAAACTAAATAGTTTATTGAAAGATAAAAGTGAGATTTACACCCCGGAATTAAATATAACAAGAGCCGTTTCTTATGTGGATTTGGCAAATTACAATAGAGTTTGGACTGATTTTGAGGGGTTGAAAAAAGATAAGATATTCGGTCTGTTATATCAAGGCTATAGCGCCGGAATAGTCGTCAATAAAGACGGAAGAGCTATGGGATTGTTACAAGGGGACGATAAATGTATCTTTTCCGTATATATCGGAGAGAAAAAGTTGCCGGGAGTTATTTTCGGAGATAAAAACGATATGATAATAAGATACATCCCTTCATGGATGAAGGTAAAGATAGGGGATGAGGTCTATACCAGCGGACTTGATAATATATTTTTCGAAGGTATAAAAGTGGGTAAAATTACAAAAGTTTTAAACGAAGAGTCATATACGAGCGCAGTGGTGCAACCGTACGCAAAAGTTGCCGTGCCGGGATTTTTTCATATAGTTACAAAACCGTAAAGGATATAAATTGCCAAAGAGAGAAGATATAAAAACCATACTGTTGATAGGTTCGGGACCAATCGTCATAGGACAGTCTTGCGAATTTGACTATAGCGGAACTCAAGCTACTAAGACTTTAAAAGAGCTTGGCTATAGAGTCGTTCTTGTCAATTCAAACCCGGCTACCATCATGACCGACCCTGAATTTGCCGATAAAACATACATCGAACCTATAAATGAAGAGGTTATATCAAAAATCATACAAAAAGAGGGGGTTGATGCCATACTTCCGACTATGGGAGGACAGACCGCTTTAAATGTGGCGATGAGTATGTATGAAAAAGGTATGCTTGAGGGCGTAAAGTTTTTAGGAGCCAACCCGGAGGCGATTAGAAAGGGAGAGGATAGGCAAGCTTTTAAAGAAGCTATGATAAAGATAGGTATGGATTTGCCTAAAAGCAAATATGCTTACAATATGGAAGAAGCCGTAAAAGCCGCCGAAGAGATAGGCTTTCCTCTTATCATAAGAGCTAGCTACACCCTCGCCGGAGGAGGTAGCGGAGTAGCCTACAATATCGATGAATTTAAAGCTTTGGCTCAAAACGGTCTTGAGGAGAGTCCTATAGGCGAGATACTCATCGAGGAGTCTTTGCTGGGATGGAAAGAGTATGAGATGGAGGTTATAAGAGATAGAAACGATAACTGTATCATCGTCTGCTCCATCGAAAACTTCGACCCTATGGGTGTCCATACGGGAGATAGTATCACCGTGGCTCCGGCTTTGACCTTGACCGATAAAGAGTATCAAGTGATGAGGGATGCCTCTTTTGCGATACTTAGAGAGATAGGAGTCGATACGGGCGGTAGCAATGTGCAGTTCGCACTCAATCCTAAAAACGGCAGAATGACCGTTATAGAGATGAATCCGAGGGTTAGTAGAAGTTCCGCTTTAGCCTCAAAGGCTACCGGTTATCCTATAGCGAAAGTCGCTACATATCTTGCGGTCGGTTATACTTTGGATGAGATAAAAAACGATATCATCGGTTCTACGGCAAGTTTTGAGCCTACTATCGATTATATCGTTACTAAGATGCCTAGATTTACCTTTGAGAAATTTCCTCAAGCCGATTCGACCTTGGGAACCTCTATGAAAAGCGTCGGAGAGGCTATGGCTATAGGAGTGACATTTAAAGAATCCATACAAAAAGCTCTATGTTCCCTTGAAACTGGACTTTGCGGATTTGAGAAGTTGTCCGGTTTAAGCAAGGACGTTATCTCAAAAGAGATAAGAAGGGCGAATGAAAATAGGATTTTATACATCGCTCAAGCCTTTAGAGAAGGATTTAGCGTAGATGAAGTTTTTGAACTCTCAAAGATAGATAGATGGTTTTTATATCAGATAGAGGAGATAGTTTCTTTTGAAAAAGAGATAGACTTAGATATCTTAAATAACGCATCTCTTTTAAGAAAAGCTAAATGTGACGGTTTTAGCGACTCTATGATAGCCAAACTGATAAATGAAAAGGACAATATAGGCGTTAGTGAAAACGATGTGAGAAATGCTAGAGTAAAACTCGGAGTAAATCTCATATATAACGAAGTGGATACTTGTGCCGCGGAATTTAAAGCTTTGACTCCGTATCTATACTCAAGCACCCCTATCGGAGAGTATGTAAAGGATGATTTTTCAAGAAACGATAAGAAAAAAGTTTTGATTCTCGGCGGAGGTCCAAATAGGATAGGTCAAGGTATTGAGTTTGATTATTGTTGTGTTCATGCCGCTTACGCGCTTAAGGATATGAATGTTGAAACTATCATGTATAACTGCAATCCCGAAACGGTTTCTACCGATTACGATACAAGCGATATTCTCTATTTTGAGCCTATAGATTTTGAAAGAGTGAGGTCTGTAGTAGAAAGAGAAGAACCGGACGGTATCATAGTGCATTTCGGAGGACAGACTCCTTTGAAACTAGCTAAAAAATTAACTTCGATAGGAGCGAAAATCATCGGCACGTCGGCAAAAGTAATAGATGTTGCCGAAGATAGAGAAAAGTTTTCCGAATTTGCCGCCAAGAATGGTTTAAAACAGCCTAAAAACGCAACGGCGACTACCAAAGAAGACGCTTTGAAAAAAGCAAAAGAGATAGGATATCCGGTTTTGGTAAGACCGAGCTATGTGCTTGGCGGTAGGGCTATGAGGATAGTTTACGGCGAGGACGAGTTAAATGAATATATGAATGAAGCCGTTAGCGTTAGTAACGATTCGCCAGTACTTATAGATAAGTTTTTGGATAGAGCGGTAGAGATAGACGTGGATGCTATTAGTGACGGTAAAAAGGTCTATTTGGGCGCTATTATGCAGCATATTGAAGAGGCGGGAGTCCATAGCGGTGATAGTTCTTGTTCGTTGCCGCCCGTATCTTTGAGTCAAAATGTTTTAAAAGTGGTAGAGGAACAAACAAAAAAGATTGCCATAAATCTCGGAGTTATAGGACTTTTAAATATACAATTTGCCGTCTATAAAGATGAAGTGTATATAATAGAAGTCAATCCAAGAGCAAGTAGAACCGTGCCGTTTGTGAGTAAGGCTACCGGTATTCCGTTGGCAAAAGTGGCTACTATGGTGATGTTTAAAGGCGATTTGGAAGAAGCTTTGAAGTACTATGATAAGAACTCCATAGTTTACGAAGATAACGGTATATTAAAGCCCCATATCAAAGACCATATTAGCGTAAAAGAGGCGGTTTTCCCGTTTAATAAATTGACGGGTGCCGATTTGATATTGGGACCTGAGATGAAGTCGACGGGCGAAGTTATGGGTATTAGCGATAATTTCTCCGTATCTTTTGCGAAAGGGCAATTTTCATCAGGCAATATTTTACCGAAAAGCGGTACCGTTTTTATATCTCTTAGCGATATAGATAAAGAGTTTGCGGGGATGCTCGGTAAAGGTTTTCAAGAGCTTGGTTTTAAGATTGTAGCTACCGGAGGCACTCATAAAGCGTTGGAGAAAGCGGGAGTGGTTTCGGAGTTTGTATATAAGATAAGCGAAGGTCGTCCGAATATTCAAGATAGCATGAAAAATAACGAAATAGCCTTGGTTATCAACACAAGCGATAATAAATCCAGTAAAAACGACGCAAAAGAGATAAGAAGAACGGTTATCAAGCTAAATATTCCGTATTTTACGACTATTGCGGCGGCAACGGTAGCTTTGCAGTCCATAAAAGAGTTGCAAAGTAACGATACGGTTTTTATGCCTAAAGCTTTACAGGATTATCTAAGTTGAGAGACGATATCTCTTGCTTAGTTTTTTTAATACAGACAGATACGACGGTAGGGCTTTTATCAAAGGATAAAAAAAGACTTTTTGAGATAAAAAAAAGAGACAATAGTAAAAATTTTTTGAGAAATATCTCATCTTTTAAAGAGTTAAAAGATAACACGAGGATTCCTAAGAGATTTAAAAAGATTGTAAGGAGAAAGAAAAAGAGTACTTTTATATTTCCGAACTCTCAAGCCTTTAGAGTTGTTAAGGAGGGGGAATTTGGAGAGTTTTTAAAGAGATTCGGATGGCAATACTCAACTTCGGCAAATAGAAGCAAAGAGAGATTTGATTTTAATTATATTAAAGATAAAGTCGATATAATCATCCATACTCCTAAGGGTTTTAAAGAGGAAAAGCCGTCGTCGCTTTTTGTCTTGACAAATTATAAAATAAGGAGATTGAGATGATAGGTAAAGTTATTGGCTCGTTTTTTTTGGGTTTGATGCTATATCTCCTTTTGGATTTCCTCTTTTTTATCGGGATAAAAATAAACTATATAGATGTTTATCGCATAAAAGAGTTTTACAATCTACTTTTTGTTGATCATCAAAATTATATATTACTTATCGTGCTTTCTGCTTTATTTGGTTTTTTGATAACAAATAAATCGACTTCAAAAATATTTGCCTATTTTTATATAGTGCTTATAGCGGTAACGCTATCGACGCTGTATAGACCTATAGGTAAAAGTATAGCCGAAAAGATGTTTAGAAAAAATGATTTGTCGTTTAGGCTCGGAAAAGTTAAATTTCATGGAGATTTGCTCTATAAAGGGAGAGTTTATAGCTATATCTACAGGGGCGATATCAACAAAGTTATCAAGCTAAGAAACGACGAGTTTTCTCAAAGCGAGTGAACAAAGAGTAAGCCCGACACAGCCGGTAACTCCTACAAAACTTCCCAGTTCTTTTATAGCCTTGGGAGTTTCGGATGAAAATACAACATCAAAATCGTTTTTAAAGCCCGATTTTTTGAGCTGATTTCTAAATTTTTTTGCAAAAGGATCGTTTGTCGTCTTCCAGATGGAGGCTATTTGTATCTTGGTGGGGTCTATTCTTTTTGCCGCACCGCATGAACTGATGAGTTTGCCGTAAACTTTGTGGGCTAAGGCTACTTTCGAGGGCAGGTCGTCTATAGCGTCAATAACGAGGTCATACTTATCAAAGTCAAATGTCTTTATCTCTTCGGGAGTTATCTTTAAATCGATATAAGATATATTTTTATAGATGTTAGCCAGCGATTTGACCTTTTTTTCTCCCACATTTTCACTTCCTATTTGTCTATTTTGGTTTGTTTCGTCAAATATATCATAATCAACTATGGTAATATCCTTGACTCCGCTTCTATATAGACAATCCAAACAATATCCGCCGACTCCTCCGACGCCAAGTAGCAAAATCTTGGATTTGGCTATTTTGGAAAAATCATCTCTAAAAAGCGATTTTACTCTATCAAATCTCATTTTCAAGCTTTTTTAATTTTTCCATCTCTTTATAAGATGTCAAATTTAGCTGAATGGGCGTGATAGATATGAAGTTTTTGTCTATAGCCTCAAGGTCGCACATATATCTATCGCTTCTTTTTTCCCATTGGAGCGGATGCACTCCTATCCAGTAGTATGTTTCTCCTCTTGGATTTTTGTGGATATGAGCGTCGTTGCCGTAGAGTCTTACTCCGACCTCGGTGATTTTGTAACCCTTGCACAACTCCTTTTTAACGGGAGGGATATTGATATTTAAAAAGTTTCTATCATCTAAAACTATATCGCGGTTTAAGATTTTTATCGCTATATCTTTTGCGGTTTCGCAAGCAAGAGAGTAGCCGTAGTTTTTAATATCTTCGGGAGTTTTATTGTAAACTTGAGATATGGAAAATGAGGGGATACCTTGCAAAACGCCCTCCATCGCCGCACTTGCCGTACCGCTGTATGTGATATCCTCTCCCAAGTTCGACCCTCTGTTTATACCGCTTATGACGAGGTCCGGTTTTTTATTGAAAAGCGCATATATAGATAGGTAAACACAATCGCTCGGAGTGCCGTCGTCAAGCTTGAAAAAATCATCGTCAACCTCTATAAATCTTAACGGTTTCGTTAGTGTCAAAGAGTGTCCGCAAGCCGATTTTTCCGAGGCGGGCGCAACTACGGTAACGATAACGTTATCTATCGTTTTGATGGTTTCTACAAGCTTTAAAAGACCTTCGCTCTCGTATCCGTCGTCATTTGTTATGAGTATATTTTTTTTCAACGCTTTACTCCTTTATGGTTATTATATCAAAATAAAGGTATTATTTTAAAAAATTTAGCAAGAGAAGTTATGAAAAAGATTTTGATTTCGGCACTCGAACCGTCGGCAAATTTGCACTTGGAGCCTATATTGAA
This sequence comes from Campylobacterota bacterium, assembly GCA_013153915.1. Taxonomy (GTDB): domain Bacteria; phylum Campylobacterota; class Campylobacteria; order Campylobacterales; family JALSKU01; genus JALSKU01. The sequence goes on along the minus strand of JAADDL010000068.1, from coordinate 3,702 downwards.
TATATTGGGAGAGTATGAATTAAAGGGGATTTTCGACCCAAAGTTCGGCTCTCCTTTGTATCCTTCGTCAGACTTTTCCGTGATGGGTTTTGTGGATGTGTTGTGGAAGATAAAAAAGGCAAAAAGAGCTATCAAAGAGATGGTGAAGTTGAGCTTTGAGTGTGAAACTGTACTGCTTATAGATTCTCCCGCATTCAATCTACCTTTGGCAAAAGCCATAAAGGAGAAAAATCCCGATATAAAGATAGTCTATTATATCCTTCCTCAAGTGTGGGCATGGAAAGAAAAAAGAGTTAAAAAGATAGAAAAGTATTGTGATGTTTTGGCGTCGATTTTACCTTTTGAGAGTAAATTTTACAATAAAAGCACCTATGTAGGACATCCGTTGCTTGATGAGATAAAGATTTTTAAAGAGAATGTTACACATAACAATAAGGTCGCCTTTTTGCCCGGTTCGAGAAAAAGCGAGATAAAATCGCTTATGAATATATATAAAGAGGTTGCAAAGGAGATAAAAGAGGATAAGATAGTCGTTATCCCAAAACATTTCGGCCAAGACCAAATCAAAGAACTATACGGAGATTTAAGCGGTTTTGATATATATTATAGCACCGAGCAAGCCTTAAATGAAGCCGATTTTGCGTTTATTTGTTCGGGTACGGCTACTTTGGAATCCTCTATCATAGGCACGCCGTTTGTGCTTGTATATAAAGCCAAGAAGATAGACTACTTTATAGCGAAGAGATTTGTAAAACTGAAACATATAGGTTTGGCGAATATCATTTTTGATTTTGAAGGAGAAGAGGATCTTCATAAAGAGTTGATACAAGACGATGTCACCAAAGAGAATCTGCTCAAAGAGTATAAAGATATAAATAGAGGCTATTTTATGGAAAAATCAAAAAGGCTTAGAGGTATTCTAAAGCACGGAAGTGCAAAAAACGTTGCCGATATGATATAATATGAAAAATTATAGTTATAAAAACATTTTAGGAGAGTAGATGCAAAAAGAGCCTATCACGCAAGAAGGTTACGATAAGCTTCATCAAGAGTTAAACGATTTGAAAAAAGTACAAAGGCCCGAAACGGTTATCGAGATAGATATCGCAAGAAGTCACGGTGATCTCAAAGAGAACGCCGAGTATCATGCCGCAAGAGAGAGACTCTCTTTTATTGACGCAAGAATAGCCGAGCTTAGTAGTTATCTATCAAGAACGCAAGTGGTGGACCCCTCAAAGTATCACCATGATAAAGTTAAGTTCGGCTCAACTGTTACACTAGAAGATTTGGATAGCGGTGAAACGGTGACATATAAGATAGTAGGAGGGCATGAAAGTTCTCCCGAAAACGGTATGATTTCGTATAATTCCCCTTTGACAAAGCAACTTCTCGGAAAAGAAGAAGGAGATGAGGTGGAGGTTAAGTTACCTTCGGGTATCAAAGAGTATGAGATAGTAAAGGTAGAGTATAAAGAGTGAAAAAGATAAAAACAGCCATTATCGGAGCAAGCGGTTATACGGGACTTGAGCTTTTAAAGATTTTGATAAATCATCCGGTATTTGAGATAAGTTATATCGGAAATAGCGAAGGAGGCATGAGTTTGTGTGAGCTTCATCCCTCCTTGATAGGTGTTTTTGATATGAATGTGTCTAAAGCGGACGCTAAAGATGTTGCGAAAACCGCCGAATTGGCTTTTTTGGCTCTGCCACATAAAACCGCTATGGGGTTTGCTAAAGAGTTATTAACTCTCGGCGTAAAGGTCGTCGATCTTTCGGCTGATTATCGGCTGGAGCTTGATACATACGAAAAGCACTACTGTAAACATGAAGATAAAGAGCATTTAAAAGATGCGGTTTACGGGTTGCCGGAATTTTTTAGAGAAGATATAAAAAGAGCCGACTTGGTGGCAAATCCGGGTTGCTATCCTACGGCTTCACTGCTTGGGCTTTTGCCTTTTTGCGACATTATAGACGAAAGATATCCTATATTTATAGATGCCAAAAGCGGAGTTAGCGGGGCAGGCAAAAAGTGCACTTCAAAAACGCATTTTGTATCGATAGACGAAAACTGTTTTGCTTATAACCCTCTAAAACATAGACACGAACCGGAGATAAAAGAGAAGATGAAGATGGTTTGCGGAGTTGAATTTGATGTCAATTTCGTACCTCACTTGTTGCCTTTGATAAGGGGCGAGATGTGTGATTGTTATATGTTGCTAAAAGATGAGATAGACCCTTTAAAGTATTTAAGAGAGTTTTATAAGGATGAAAAATTTATTAGGATTATCGATAGGCCGGTTGATTTAAAATCCGTCGCCGGCACAAATTTTTGCGATATATTCGTAAAAAGAGTCGGTAAAAAGCTTTATATCAACTCCGCCATAGATAATATACTAAAAGGTTCCTCATCGGGTGCGGTAGTCAATGCCAATATCATGTGCGGATTGGATGAGGATTTGGGTATTCCCAAGATAGCCTATGTGCCATGAGCTTAAACGAAGTCGTTAAAGATGGAGCCGTATTTGTTAGTGATGCCCATGTTAGAGAGGGTAGAGACGATTTTTTAACTCTTTTAAAGAAGATTAAATCCAAAGAGATAAAAACTTCTCAGCTTTTTTTAATGGGAGATATATTTGATTTGCTGGTCGGAGGGGTCAAATATACCGTTATATATAATAAAAAATATATCGAGCTTTTAAACGAGCTTTCAAAAGAGATAGAGATTTTCTACTTTGAAGGCAATCACGACTTTAACCTTTCATCTCTTTTTCCAAATATTAAAATCTTTCCGATAGAGTCTCAGCCTGTAGTATTTAAATATCAAAATAGAAATATTTTGCTTTCTCATGGGGATGTAATTTCTCCGTTTTTATATAAATTATACACTAAAATAATTAGAAACAAGTTTTTTTTATTTATGGTTGCAATAGTGGATAGAGCGTGTTTTAACGCTATTTCAAAAAAGATTATCGATAGTCAAAAAGATAAAAATTTGTGTCATAAAATAAAAAACTTTAAAAATATGATTAAAAACAGAATAAAAAAAGTCGATATTAGTAGTATAGATTTTATTGTCGAAGGACATTTTCATCAAGGAATGGAGTTTGAATGTCTAGATAAGAGATATATTAACTTGCCTTGTTTTGCTTGTGATAAAAGTTTTTTTATCGTGCGGTCTCAAACGGGTTTTAAAAGTTTTAGGTTGTAAGGTTTTGTAAAAGGAGATGTAAAAAGTGGAAAAAAAAGATATACTACAAGTTGGCTCAAACGAGATGGAACTTGTGGATTTTCGTATATTTAAAAAAGACGGTGACAAAGTTTATGAGGGAATTTACGGAGTTAATGTCGTCAAAGTAAGAGAAATTATTAAAATACCGAATATCACGGAGATCCCGAATGTGCCGCCTTTCGTTGAGGGTATTTTTGATCTAAGAGGAGTGGTGATACCGGTTATCAATCTTGCAAAATGGATGGAGATAGAAGTTCCTGAAGATATAGGTATCAAACCTCGAGTTCTAATAGCCGAATTTAACGGTATGCTTATAGGATTTATCGTACATGAAGCAAAACGAATAAGAAGAATAAGTTGGAAAGATATTGAATCGGGAAGTTTTTCTATGGGTAACGGAGTACTTGATAAGGCTCAAATAACGGGAGTCACAAGGATAGAAAACGATGAAGTTTTATTGATACTTGACCTTGA
>JAADDL010000035.1 GCA_013153915.1 Campylobacterota bacterium | reverse complement strand
TTATCTTCAAAAACTTGATAGATTAGTCTATGTTGGATATTGATTCTTCTTGAATATGCTCCGCTTAGATCGCCTATTAGTTTTTCGTACTTCGGTGGTGTTTGAAATGGGTCTGATTTTATGATATTTAACAACTCTTTTGCTTTTTTATCCAACTTTGAAGCTTGTAATTTTTTAGTATCTTTTATGGCTTGTTTTGTGTAAACCAGTTTATACTTTACCATTGATACTCTTCACACTCTTCAAGAGGCGTATTGATTCCTTCTATGATACTTTGCCTAACTTCGGGCATAGAACTTAGATAGAGTGTCTCTTGGATAGCATTCCAATCATCTAACGACAACAAAACGGCATCGTTTTTCTTTCCCGTTATTATGATAGGAGTATGATTTTGGCTTATCTCGTCAACAAGTTTAAAGATATTGGCTCTTGCCTGACTTATCGGTATAGCTTTTTGTAACATTTCTCAACCTTTATACTATTTGATAATTAATTGTACAATATTAAGTACAACTTGTCAAATAGAAGTGAATTGGTTTAGATATATTTTAAAATACAATCACCCTATTTTTTCCAGTATCTCTTTTGCTATGGCTTTTGGGGTTTTGTTTTCTACATCTATCGTCAAATCACACACTTTTTTGTACTCTTTGACTCTCTCTTTGTAGAGTTTTTTAGCTTTTTTAAGATCTTGCAAAAGCGGTCTTTTGGCTATCTTTTTTTCGGCATTGGGGTGTTCGAATATCCTTTTTAGTATAGCATCGAAAGAGGATCTAAGATATACTACTTTTCCTATCTTTTTTATATTTTTTTGCTTGTAAAATCCGCCTCCGGTGGAGACTATGGTATCTTTTACGCTTTTTTCAAGCCATAGAGCTATCTTTTTTTCTAACTCTCTAAAGTGTTTTTCTCCACTCTCTTCAAAAATCTCTCTCACTTTTTTATTTTCAAGGCTCTCTATAAGATCGTCGGTATCAACGGCAACAAGAGAGCTTTGTCTGCTTAGCTCTCTTGCGATAGTGCCTTTACCGACTCCCATAAAACCGATAAGAACTATATTTTTCATCAAACCTCTTTTACGCTAACAACTTCGTCAAATTTGTCTATAAGTATCTTTTCGACTCTCTCTTGCCACAACTCTCCAAAAAGTTTCTTCTCTTCATCTGTTGCTTTTCCTTGGAGTGCTTTTTGCATAAGCTCTTTTGTTCTAGGGTCACCAGGAACCATAGAAGCGTCATAGTCCACATCCACGCTTTTACCGTTATCGACTCTGGTAAATCTAACCATTGAGCTTATAGGAGCGTTAAAGCTCATCAAAGAGTGTCTGACAAACTTGCCGCCGATACCCTTAAAACCGCTTTTTTCAGTCGCTCCCGTGATATTGGATATGACATTTGCTATCACTCCCGTCACACCCTCTTCAAGATCGTTTTTAAACTCCACTTTTATCTCGCCTCTTACGGGCAACTCCTCTCCGTAGAGAGCCTTTAGAGCGTGATAACTCATCGCAAAAGCTCCAGCTACCGTAGGACAACTGTGACCTGCCGATTTGACTATCTGTACATACATAGTCTTTATGATACCGTCATCAAATGTACCCAAAAAATCCGCCAACGGATCATAAGTGACTATCATAGGCACTTTTCTAAAAAATTTTGGAAATTTATCCATTATAGCGCTCCCAAAGCTTTTTTGACTTCATCGCTCGCCATAGAGATATTCCAAGCAGGCTCCCAAACTATCTCCACTTCACACTCGCTCACTCCGTCAAGTCTCTCGACCGCCTCTTTGGTCCACTGCTTCATCATCTCATGCAAAGGACAGCCTCTAGTGGAGAGTGTCATAGTAACTTTTACTTTATCGTCTTTTATATCTATGCCGTATATCAAACCCAAAGAGTATATATCAAATCCAACCTCAGGGTCTATCACCGTTTTTATCGCCTCTTTTACCTGCTCTTCAGTTACTGCCATTTTTCTCTTTCTCCTTATTGTATCTTTTTAATTCATCAAGTCCGTACACCAAAGTGTAGTAGATATTGTAGATCACCAACAAAGTGGCGACCGCCATCAGTAAAGCCCCTATCACAAAAAGCGACTCTATCTTGGTAAGTATCGAAACGCTACACAAGATAACACCGACCAAGGTTATCCAAAACTGAATATCGGCGACTTTCTCTTTTACCATGTCGTTTAACATCGGAACTTTTATCTTTCCGACAAGCGGAGAGTATCTTTGATACCATACCAAAAAAGGTAGTATCTTGTAGATATGCCCCACTATGATAAAGACAAAAAAGCCGAAAAAGAGCATAAAACCGAAAAGCATATATAGTTGCTGGCTATTTTGCAATATCGCCACTACAAGTATGGCTATAGAAAGTATCAGCGAAAAGAATGAAGCTATCATATTTTTAGCCCAAAAGTCGTTTTGTTTTCTAATCCTGCCTTTAAATATAAGCCACATTTGATAAAGAGCCAACACCACAGATAGCGCTATCAGCACCACTCCGAGATACTTGACGGCTTTAATGTCTATAAAAATGGAGCTTATAAACAAAACAAGCCCCGCTATGATGGTATAAAAGGCGGCATTTATGCTCTTTTCGCTAAATCCGTGCGACAAAGAAAACATAGGCAAAAGTATCATACCTATACCCATGATAGTCATCAGTATATAACCTACGATAGTTGCGGATATATGCAGTGTCACCATATGCACCAAGTCTATACCGAAACCGTATATTAGATCAAGCGCCATATAAAAGCCGATACTCACGCCAATAAGTAAAAATACATTTGATACGAGGATAAACTTAGCCGTTATACTCCAAAGTTCGATGCGTCTATATGTCAAAAAGACATTGGCTATAAAGATAAGCATAGATATATACATCATCATAGCACCGTAAGGGAGTAGTTTTATGTAGCCCGGTACCCCAAGCGCAAAACTAAACACGGCAATACCCGCAACAAATAGATAAAACTGAATATAAGCAAAATCTTTTGAAAATATAGGTATCTCAAGCACTACGGGTACTAGCTGATACATAGCTCCAAATATTATCATCATGATAAAGCCCAAAAGATATAGGTGCATCAAAGAGGCTATGGCAGATGATAAGAAAAAGGAGTTAAGCTCCCCCGCATAAAACGGTAGCAAAAACGAAGTGATAGTATAAAATATCGCTCCCGCTATAAAGTAGTGAGCCACCAACACAAAAGGTGGCGCCATCTCAGTCGCTAACTGTTTTGCCATCTCTTATCCGTGACAGTTGGTATCGTTGAAGTCGGTTTGA
>JAADDL010000106.1 GCA_013153915.1 Campylobacterota bacterium | reverse complement strand
CGTTAAGATATCCTAACGAATTTGTCAGACACAAGATACTTGACGCCATTGGCGACTTATCGCTTCTTGGTATGCCGATTATCGGCAAATACGACTCTTTTGCGGGAAGTCATGGGCTAAATCACCTCTTGACGCTAGAGATACTGAAAGATAAAGAGAACTACGAAGTAGTCACTTTTGATAACGAATTAGAAAACGAATTTGAAAAGGTTTTTGCATAAAAGAACCCGTCGATATAGTTGTTGTATCTTTAAGCTCCCCTTTGCTGGTCGGTATATATAAAAATAATACCCTTATTTATAAATACGATACTTATGAAAAAACAAGCGAAGCTTTGCCCGATATATTTCGTCAGATTGCTAAAAAATACGATATAACATCCTTATTATACGCAAAAGGTCCCGGAAGTTTTATGGCTATTAAGATAAGTTATATTTTTTTAAAAAGTTATTCGATAGTAAAAAATATCCCTTTTATGGCTGTTGACGGATTTTATTTTAACAACAATTCTCCTATAAAATCGATAGGAAAAATGTATTTCGTTAAAGAGGATAATAATATAACTTTAGATATAATTCGCAAGAGAGAGTTAAATGATTTTCAACTACCGAAAATCTTGAATAAGGATGATTTCTCTTTGGATACCACTCCGCTATATGTTTTACCTGCGGTTTAAAAGAGTTGAAATATGATAATCAAAGTTCCGGCAACAAGCGCAAATCTAGGTCCAGGTTTTGATACTCTGGGTATCGCTATAGATCTACACAACACAATCATAATAAAAAAGAGTAACTTTTTTAGCCTCTCCATAAAAGGAGAAGGTGCAGATAGAAAAAGGTTTAAAAGCAATAATTTGTTTGTTAAGATATTTTATGAAATATTTGAGAGATTGTACGGAAAAAAAGAGCATTTTAGGTTTGAATTTTACAATAAAATTCCTATCTCAAGAGGTCTTGGAAGCAGCTCTGCCGTCATCACTAGCGCCGTTGCGGCGGCTCACTATTTTTATGACAAAAGTTGTCCTAAGGAGACGATACTAAATGATTCTTTGGCGTATGAATCTCACCCTGACAATATAGCGCCCGCAGTTTTGGGGGGATTTACCGTATCCATACTAAACGATAACAAAGTCTTAACCCAAAAAAAAGAGATGCCAAACGATTTAAAGGCGGTAGTAGTCATACCAAATCGTCCTATGTCAACCGCGCTTTCAAGAGGGGTTTTGCCAAAACACTACTCCATCCAAGATGCGGTTTATAATATTTCTCACAGTTCTTTTTTGACGGCGGCTTTTATGGATGAGAAGTGGGAACTTTTAAAGGTTGGGGCGATGGATAGGTTGCATCAAGATTTGAGGATGTCAAATATGAAAGAGTTATTTGCCGTACAAAGAACGGCTTACGAAAACGGGGCTTTATTAAGCACTCTATCCGGAAGCGGTTCGACATTTTTCAATATATGCTATGAAAATGATGTAAAAAGATTGCTTAATACATTGAAAATTAAATTTCCCGCCTTTAAAGTGGAAAGTTTTAGCTTCGATAATATAGGATTAAAAGTAAAATTCTGATATAATGGCAAATATTAACAAACCGATAAGAATGTGCATTGTCTGCAAAGAGAGGATTTATCAAGAAAAATTAATCAGATTACAATGTAAAAACGGAAAATTGGCATATTTTACCGGCATTGGTAGAAGTTTTTATATTTGCAAAAATTGCATAATGAAAAATAACGGCAAACTGCTAAAGCCGTTTTCGAGGTTTTGTAAACAAGATAAAAAAACAGTTTTAAAAATACTTAGTGAGTTTAAGGAGAATATAGTTAATGGATAAAGTTCGTATTCACGAAATTGCCAAGGAATTAGGCATAAAAAGCAAAGAGGTTGTAGAAAAAGCCAAAGACCTTGGCGTAGAGGCCAAATCGGCAAATAGTGCGGTTACGCCCGAGGTTGCGGAAAGATTGGTTAATTTCATAATGAGCGGAGATAGAGGAGAGGAGAGTGTCAAGCCCGAAACCACTACTCAGCCGCAACAACCAAAAGAGGAGAAGAGTGAAAAGAAAAAAGCTCCCGAAAAGAAAAAAGCCGCAACTCCAAAAAAAGAGAAAAAAGAGGAAGCTACTGAAAAAACCAAACAGTCTCCAAAGAAACAAGAGCAAAAACCTATTGAAAAAAAAGAAGAAAAAGTTGAGCAAGAAAAGAAAAAACCAATAGAGAAAAAACCCTCAGAGAAAAAAGAGGAGAAACAAAAAGAGACTCTAGCGACCGCAAGTATTAAAAAAAGAAGAGGTTTTGTTATCGTTAAAAAGAAGCGAACGGAAAAAATCGACAAAACTTCCGATAAAAAATCTCAAGAAAAGAGCGAGTTGGAGAAAAACTTTGAGATGCCTAAGGCATTTGACGACGGAGTTAAAAAGAAGAAAAAGGTTAAAAAGGTTAAAAAAACGGCTCCGAAAAAAGATAGTTCATCTCAGATAGATATATTGGCGGATAGAGAATTGAGCGAAGTGCAACTCGAACTTATAAGCGATATGGTCGTGCTTCCCGACTTTAGCGTCAAAGAGGAAGAGGCTAAGCCGAAAAGAACAAAGACTTTTGATGCCAACAAAGTTCAAATGGTTAAAAAACCGACCTTTATCCAGCAACAAGGTATCAAAAGAAAATCAAAAAGAAAAAAGAGAAAAAAAGTTGAAACAAAGGCGGAAAATATCAGTACTATAAATATACCCGAAGAGATAAGAGTTTATGAATTTGCGGAAAAACTACAAAAGAAACCAAGCGACATTATAAAAGCGTTATTTACGCTAGGCGTCATGGTGACAAAAAACGATTTTCTTGATAAAGACGCTATCGAAATACTTGCCGATGAGTTTGATATAGATGTAAATATCACAAATCCGGTAGAAGAGTTCGACTATGAAAAAGTTTACGACCCCGGAAGCGAAGAGGATATGGAGCCTAGACCTCCTATCATCACCATAATGGGTCATGTTGACCACGGTAAGACATCTTTGCTCGATAAGATAAGAAAGACAAATGTCACGGATAGAGAACATGGAGGTATAACTCAGCATATAGGAGCTTATACCATTACAAAAGACGGCAATAAGATAACCTTTATAGATACTCCGGGTCACGAAGCGTTTACTCAGATGAGGTCCAGAGGAGCTCAAGTGACCGATATAGCCGTCATAGTGGTTGCGGCGGACGATGGGGTAAAACCTCAAACAAAAGAGTCTATAGCTCATGCAAAAGCGGCAAATATACCGTTTATAATAGCGGTAAATAAGATAGATAAACCCAC
>JAADDL010000094.1 GCA_013153915.1 Campylobacterota bacterium | reverse complement strand
TTTTTGCAATCTTCAAATTTTACCTTTACCACGACTCTTGCCAAAGCGTCCTTTCCTTGAGTAACCGAGTCAACTTTGTACTCTTTAAGCTCTCCGTGAATTCCGCAAACCCTATCTATCACTTTAAAAACGGCGTCCATCGTTCCGTTGCCGATAGCGGCATCGGTGATGATCTCTCCGTCGTGCTCCACTCTCACCGCCGCACTTGGAACTCCACCGCTACAATCGCTAAGTTGCATAGTTACAAGCTTGTAAATCTCTTCTATCTTGGTTATCTGGCTTGTTATGATAGCTCTTATATCATCATCAAATATCTCTTTCTTTTTATCCGCCAAATCTTTAAATCTCAAAAACGCTTCATTCAACTCTTCATCGCTCAAAGAGTATCCAAGCTGAGTCACTCTATCTTTAAAAGCGTGGCGACCCGAGTGCTTGCCAAGCACCAAAGAGTTTTGACTAAGCCCTATATCTTCGGCTCTCATAATTTCATAAGTCTCTTTGTGTTTCAAAACTCCGTCTTGATGTATGCCGCTTTCGTGAGCAAAGGCATTTTTCCCGACTATCGCTTTGTTCGGCTGCGGATTGATACCCGTTATATTCGCCACGAGTTTACTTGTCGGATATATCTCTTTTGTATTGATATTGGTCTTATATCCCTTAAATCTATCGCTTCTAGTTTTTAGTGCCATCACTATCTCTTCAAGAGCTGCATTACCCGCTCTCTCTCCAAGACCGTTTATAGTACACTCAACCTGTCTTGCACCCGCTTGGATACCAAAAAGCGTATTTGCCACGGCAAGACCCAAGTCGTTATGGTTATGAAGAGAGACTATGGCTCTATCTCCGACAAAATCGCATATCTCCTTGGTTATCTCATATATTTCGTCAGGCAACAAGTATCCGACGGTGTCGGGTATATTTATGGTTGAAGCTCCGGCTTGTATGGTTGCTTCGATGATCTCTTTCATAAAACTCATCTCACTCCTGCAAGCATCCTCCAAAGAGAACTCCACATCATCTACAAATGTTCTTGCGTACTCTACTGCTTGTACGGCTCTTCTTATCACTTCATCGGGCTTCATTTTTAGCTTGTACTCCATATGGATGGGGCTTGTAGCGATAAATGTGTGTATTCTTCTTTTTTTAGCCTCTTTTATAGCCTCTCCCGCCTTTTTTATATCGTTTTCCACCGCCCTTGCCAACGAACAAACGGTGCTATTTTCGACAACGGAAGCAATTTTACTAATAGCTTCAAAATCTCCCTCACTTGCAGCGGCAAAACCCGCCTCTATGATATCTACTCCTAGTTTTTGAAGCTGTAAAGCTATCTGTATCTTCTCTTCCGTATTCATGGAAGCTCCGGGACTTTGCTCTCCGTCTCTTAAAGTCGTATCAAAAATTTTTATAGTTTTATCTTGCATCTTTTTTTCCTTATTTTATATATTGTTTTGGTGATTAAATGTGTGAGTATTAGAGTGAAAGCAGCAGTAGAGAGTTTTTTATCTCGATCTTCGGAAGATATTTGATGGCTTTTATAGAGCCTATAATGGTACCTTTCATGAAACTCTCCTAAAATTTTGGCTTATTATACTAAATTTTATCACTTTTTGCAATTTTTCTTCTCTTTTGAAAACTTCTATATCCTCTAATAAGTCCATAGAGTATATATCCCGTGAAGATGATAGTTACGGACTCTATCAAAAACAGGTAGACAAACGAAAGCAAAACGATGATCGCTATCAAGACTTTTTTGAGGTTTGCCTTTTTTAGATCCACCTTCTTAAAGCTCGGATATCTTATGTTGCTTACCATTAAAAATGAGACCAACACCATAAAAAATAAAATCACCCAGGAAAAGCCGCTTGTCATGATGTGATACTTGATACCAAAAAGTATCCATATACTTATAAATACGGCCGCGGTGGGGATAGGCACGCCTATAAAGACCGAAGGCTCGCTTGTAGGTGCGGTTACATTGAACCTTGCAAGCCTTATCGCTCCAAAAAGTACATATATGGCGCTCAAAAGTGAACCTAGTTTGCCGTAATGGATACCTATATTGAAGTAAAACAGCATCGCAGGGGCAACTCCGAAAGCCACCAAGTCCGCCAAGGAGTCAAACTCCGCTCCAAATCTAGAAGTGGTTTTCGTTAGTCTTGCAACCCTTCCGTCCAAGCCGTCAAAAAGTAAAGATAAAAGTATCAGATAAACGGCTTTTTCAAACTCCCCTTTAGAGGAGGCTATCACGCTCAAAACGCCCATAAAAGCACTTGCGGCGGTAAAAAGATTTGGGATGATATATGCGATATGGGATTTGTTTTTATTTGTCATGCATGAAATACCCGATGATGCTTTCTCCGCCTTTTACCTTCTCGTTTTCGCTTATATTAAGTCTGCACTCAAGAGGCAAAAATAGCTCAACCTTTCCGTTTAGCACTATCAAATATCTATCGCCTTGTCTTACCTTTTTAAAATTCGGGCAAACTTTATAGATATTTCTAGCACATTTTCCAAGAACGGTCTTTATAAGAATATCTCTATTTTCAAAAGTTGCCCTCACCTCTACTCTTTCATTTAACAAATCGGCTTTTTTCGAATCGACATCTATATTTAAACCGTGAATATAAAGGCTTTTTTCTATACTCATATCAAAAGGGTTTCTTTGGATGGATAAGTCCATCAAAGAGTTAACGATGCTAATCTTTAACATCTCTTTATTGTAGTATTTATCCTCAAAAACCTTTCCTATAAATTTAACCCTGCCGTCTATCGGAGAGAGTATGGACATATCGTCATATTCGTCGGGTACTCTTTCGGGATTTCTAAACATATAGGCAAACAGTAGCGTCAAAATCGCAAAAACTACGGACAAGAATGAAAAGCCTAAAAATAAAGTTAGACAAAAAAGAAGGGCAAATACGGCTATATAAGCCCAGCCCTCCCTTGCTATTATCTCAGTTTTTCTACAAACCATCAGGACTCTTTATCGTCTTCCTTGTTGTCTGTCGATGCGGTATTTTCTCTGTCTTCATTGTCTCTCTTTTTGTCTTCTTTTTGAGTTTTGGCGTCTATTTTATCGGCTTCATTTTTTTCGTCGGCGTCTTTGGCTTCATTCTCCGCTTTTTCCAAATCGCTCTCTTCATCTTCATAATCTCTTTGGATGCCCTTTTCTTCCTCAAAATCTCTTATGATTTTTCTAACGAGCTTTCCCTCGATAGTCTCTTTTTCAAACAACTCTTTTACTATATTTTCGATAGCTTCGCTATACTCTTTGAGTCTATCAAGAACAACTTTGTATCTTTGGTCCAGCATCTCTTTGACATATTC
>JAADDL010000129.1 GCA_013153915.1 Campylobacterota bacterium | reverse complement strand
AACAGTTGTTGCATATCGCTACCGGAAACTACACCCGGTTTTATCATATCAGATACTCTCTTAGTGCCGCTCATTATCTACTCCCGTATATTAAAATTTTTCTATTTTTGCATTTTTTCTTAACTGCTTGGCTATACCTTGTACTTTCTTTTGAAAAGTTGTTACTTTTAGTTGAGCTTTTATCCTATCTTTTACTTTGTCAAACGGTATCTTTCCTCCATTTTTTTTGTCCTCAACATAGATAACATGGTAGCCAAACTGAGTTTTAACAGGCTTTGTCGTAATTTGCCCCGGCTTCAATGCAAAAGCTGCCTCTGAAAACTCGGGAACCATTCTCTTTTTGGGAAACCAACCGAGTTCTCCGCCATTTACTCCGCTAGGTCCGGTTGATTTTGTTTTTGCCAACTCTATAAATTTATTCTCAAGTGCTTTACCCTTTAGACCTTTTAGCTGATTGATAACATCTTGAGCCTCTTTTTCAGTTTTTAAAAGTATATGTCTAGCTTTTACTTGAGCAGGCTCAACAAATTTGTCACTGTTTTTATCGTAAAAATCTTTCGCCTCTTTGTCTGAAACTTTTGCTTTTTTGTATTGCTCTTTCATCCAAGTTTCAAGAGCTAGATCGGTTTTTAACTTTTTAAGAGCCTCTTTGTACTCTTTTGTGTTTTCTATGCCCGATTTTATAGCTTTTTGAGCCAAAAGTTTACTGTCTATCGCTTGGTCAAGTATCTTTTGCTGGGTTTGAGGTGGAAGTGCGTCAAAATTTATCCTAGGATTTCTTATGATCATGGCGATATCGCCCGCCGTTACATCCATACCGTTTACTTTTGCATAAACCTTTTCTGCCGCAAAAGCGGAACTTGTCATCAAGACTGATGCAGTTACTACACCTAAAATAATCTTTCTCATCTTCATCCTTTAAAAAAATTTGTGTTATTATATCTGAAAAAAGTAACTACAAAGTTAATCAACTCATATTATGGTAAACATTTTGAACGTCATCATCTTCTTCAAGCTTTTCTATCAGCTTTTCAACTTTTGCAGCCGTTTCGTCATCCACATCTATCTCATTGTTCGCTACCAATTCTACGGAGCTATCCATAATCTTTACATCAAGCTTTTCAACGGCTTGCAAAAGGTCGTTAAAATCCGCAGGCTCACTCTCAAGCAGTATGAAGTCGTCGAACTCTTTTATATCACTAGCGCCGTTATCCATAGCTACTTCCATCACTTCGTCGTCTTTATCACTTCTCTCAACCGTTATGATACCTTTTTTATCAAACATCCAAGCAACACACCCGCTCTCACCCATGCTTCCGCCGTTTTTTGAAAATGCGTGTCTTACTGTGGCTACGGTTCTATTTTTATTGTCCGTCATACACTCTACCATGATAGCAACTCCGCCCGGACCGTAACCTTCGTAAGTTATCTCATCATAATGTACGCCTTGCAAGTTGCCTGTAGCTTTGTCTATCGCTCTTTGGATATTGCTTTGAGGCATAGATACCGCTTTTGCTCTATCGACGGCGAGTCTTAGGGCGGCATTCGTGTTTATATCTCCGCCTCCCGCTCTAGCTGCGGTTGTGATATCTTTGATGGCTTTTGTGAAAGCTTTTCCTTTTATAGCGTCTTGTTTGGCTTTTATATGTTTTACTTTAGACCATTTATTGTGACCGGCCATATCTTTCCTTATTGCTAAAAATTTGAGTGATTATACTTAAAATATCTTTAAAATATTGTAAATTTTACGCTAAAGTGATACAATACGGTAAAAATTTACGAGAGGTTAAACTTGCAAATAAAAAGAGTAAAAAAAGCCATAGAGGATATCAAATCCGGCAAAATGGTTATCATGATAGACGATGAGGATAGAGAAAATGAGGGAGACCTTGTGTATGCGGGTACTTTTAGCACGCCCGAAAAAGTAAACTTTATGGCAACTTACGCAAAAGGTTTGATATGTGTTGCCGTATCCAAAGAGATATCCGATAGATTGCAACTCTCTCCGATGGTAAAAGACAATAACTCTCAACACGAAACCGCTTTTACCGTAACGGTGGACGCAAAAGAGTGTACGACTGGCATATCGGCTTATGAGAGGGATATGACCATCAAAGTTTTGAGTGATTATAACTCAAAGCCCGATGACCTTGTAAGACCTGGGCATATCTTTCCTTTGGTAGCAAAAAAAGGCGGCGTGCTTGTAAGGACCGGACATACGGAGGGTTCGGTAGATATTTGCAAGATGGCGGGACTCGCTCCGGTAGCCGTGATTTGTGAGATAATGAAAGATGACGGCACTATGGCTAGAAGAGACGACCTTGAAGTGTTTGCCAAAGAGCACGGTTTAAATATCGTTTATATATCCGACCTTGTCGAGTACAGACTCCAAAACGAATCACTCATAAGAGAGATAGCCGAAGCTAGAGTGAAGTTTATGGATAGTGACGCTAAGAGGATAGATTTTATAGACCATAAAGAGTCGCACCATGTGGTATATCAGTTTGGAACTCTTAGAGAAACTACAAATGTAAGGTTTCACAATATAGGACCGGATATCGACCTCTTATCAAACGATAAAAAGTATAAAAACCTTATGAATTCCATAAAATACCTACAAAAAAACGGCGGATTGCTTGTATTTTTAGAAAAAGAGGAAAATAAAAATCCATACATGAAAGAGTATGGAATAGGGGCTCAAATACTAAAGGATATGAAAGTTAAAAACATAAAACTTTTAGTGGGGAAAAAAGGCGTTGAGTTTGTAGGTCTTAGCGGTTTTGGACTAAATGTTGTCGAAGAGATTGAGATAGGCTGATGAAGATAAGAGTCTATTACGAAGATACGGATGCGGGCGGTATCGTTTATCATAGCAAATATATCAATTTTTGCGAAAGGGCTAGGAGTGAGATACTTTTTCAAAACGGTACTTCTCCTAAAAACGGAGATTCGTTTTTTGTAGTTAAGGAGTTAAATGCCAAATATCTAAAAAGTGCGTCTTTAGGAGAAATGCTTGAAGTTACGACAAACATCGTCGAAAAAAGTAGGATATCATTAACTCTTTTGCAAGAAATCTTCAACCAAAACAAAGAGCTTATTTTTTCCATGACAGTAAAACTAGTCTATGTGAAAAATGCAAAACCTTATAAAATGGATGAAGAAATTATAAAAATTTTGGAAAAATCAGTATCTTATTGAAATACTTTAATCTCTTGAAAACTTGATAGCGTAGGTTTATATATATTCACATTATATCTAACTTGATTATCAGAAATACTTTCACTAAAAACTTTTTTTGCATTTGGATCAAAATAGAGAGTATATAGGTAGTCT
>JAADDL010000156.1 GCA_013153915.1 Campylobacterota bacterium | reverse complement strand
AAATATACCGCTATTTTGGCTACAGGATATGATGTGACTCCCCATTTTGCATATAAAGTGGGTAACAAAGAGATAAAATTTAAATCAAAAAATGTATTTGACAAAAGAGATAATAAATATCTTCATAGTATTAGAAAAGCTATGTATGAGGTTGCCAATTCTCCTCATGGCACAGCAACAAAATATCTAAAAGATTGTAATGTTACTCTTGCGGCAAAGACGGGTACGGCACAAGTAGTAGGTATTCCTCAAGAAGAAAAAAAGCGGATGAAAGAAAACGAACTTGCTTATTATAAGCGTTCTCAGGCTTGGTTAACAACATATGGACCATATAAAAATCCTCAGTATGTTGTAACCGTTTTAGTCGAACATGGGGGGCATGGAGGTTCGGCTGCGGGAGGAATAGTCTCTCAAATATTTGACAAGCTCCTTGAATTGGGCTATATCAAGAAGTAGTCCAGCCTATTAATGTGTTATACTTTGGTTTATTACAAGAGCTATCATAACAAGCAAAACGATTCCTGCTGATTTTGAATATAGCTTATTAGCGGTTATAAAAACAAGCATCACGGAAACGACTAAAACGGACACTATGTCAAATATGGAGTTTGATAGATTTATCGTTAACGGATTTATTATCGCCGCTCCTCCAAGTACCATCGTAAAGTTGGCGACATTGGAGCCTATGATATTGCCTATTGCCATATCCGCATTGCCTTTTCTTGCCGCTTTTACGCTAACTACCAGTTCGGGAAGACTTGTGCCGAAAGCAATAAGCAAAAGCGATATAACCCATTCGCTTACACCCATGCTTCTTGCTATGAAAGATGCGCTTTGGATAGTGTATTTTGCGCCCACTATAACTAAAACAAACCCTACAACAAGCAAAGATATGCTTTTTATCCAGTTAAATTTCTCTTTTTTCAACTCTTCATCTATTTCGTCGGTCAACTCTTTTGCGTCATTTGTTAAAAAGACAAGATATGCTACCATCACAAACAAAAAGGCAAAACCTTCAAATCTACTAATAACCCCGTCACTTATCATAACGGTAAATATAAGAACGGGAAATAGTCCCCAAGCGCTATCCTTTTGAAATAGATCTCTTTTGGGGGATATCTTTTTTGCTATCAAAAAGACAAGACCGAGTACGAGTGAAATATTAAAAATAACGCTACCTATCACATTTGCTACCGCCATATCGCTTTTGTGAAAATAACTTGCCGTCATGGATGCCGCCATTTCGGGCAAACTTGTACCGAACGCCACCAAGGACGCACCGATAACAAAAGACGATATATTGAAGTGAAGCGCTATTCTTTCGGATTCGTTTATGATAAAGTCCGCTCCGTATATAAGTGATGCCAAGGAGACGACAAATATGATGTATTCTATCATTATTCACCCCTTACTATCAAACTTTTAGGTAGAGAAAGTGCCGATATGACTTCAAACTCCTTATCTCTCATTTGAGTATCGTCCGTTTCATGATCAAAGCCCAAAAGGTGCAATACTCCATGTAAAAAAAGTAGCGCAAACTCTTCACTTGGAGTATGAGAAAACTTTTTAGAGTTATTTTTTGCCATATCTATATTGATGACTATGGAGCCCAACGGCGAACCCTCTACTTTTTCCAAAGGAAAACTTAAAACATCCGTAGTTTTATCGATAGATCTAAAATTTCTATTTATCTCTCTCATTTCGTTAGAGTCGGTTACAATCAACTCTATTTCGTCTTTGATTTTTAGATACTCTAAAATATCCTCACATTTTTTCATATCTATATCTTCGTTGGTTTTATTGACAATTTCTATCAAATACTCTCCTTAATGTGTTAAAAAGTTATATAATCTTGCAGTTTCAAATAAGTATATACTTGATATACCAAAGCGCTTGAAACTCCGGCTAACACGCCGGCAATGATATCGTCACCCATCACGCCCAAGCCGCCTTTATACTCCTTATCCACCTTGCCGATAATGGATGGCTTCCAAATATCGTATATTCTAAAGAAGACCAAAGATAAAAGCATTTGAAATATTGTAGCCGAACTTAGCGCAAAAGCCAACCAAACTCCCACAACTTCATCTATGACTATCTCTTTCGGGTCGTGCGAGTTATGCTCCTTTTCGTAGATATCTATCTCTTTTACGGCTATTGCTGTTATAAGGATAGAAAAAAGAGTAAGAGTGGATATAGGTAAATATTGTAAAAAAAAGTATCCGGCAATCGCGGCGGCTATGCTACCTATGGTGCCGGGAGCATAAGGCGACAATCCGGTATAAAAAAATGTCAAAAAAAGTTTTCTCATTTTTGTTCCTATGTTAAAGATGTGGTTTGATATAGTTCAAGTAGTTTGATATAGAAATCTTTTTCGTCATGCTCTTCAAGAAGTCCGGAGCCGGGCATAATAGCGTCATAAAGTTTACCCAAATCTTTAAATCTGTTTTTAAAAAGTTCGCTTAGTAAAATCGCGGAAATCTCTTTTCTTACAAGTACCGCAGGCGGTAATAAGCCTGATTTTAGCAGTTCTAATATCGATGGAGAATGGTATGATATGTGATGATGTTTGCCGTGAGGACAAGTTTTTGTGCTAACCAAGGTTTTGCACTGATTGCAGTAAACAAATTCATTTACTATTTTGACGCCTATTTCATTGTGTTCTATGGAGTCAAGTATCGAATTTATCCTATCATGGTCGTAAAATATACCGATACCCGAATGGTTTTGTCCGAGTACAATTTCGTTGCATCCGAAATTTTTAGCGGCTATCGAGTCAAGAACGGCGTTGTTGTATCCAGCAAATATGTAAGTATTTTCAAATGGTACGATAACCACTCTATTTTTAGGCAGGAAATTATCCACAAAGTATTCAAGAGTTTTTAGTCTTATTTCGTATGATAGGATATCTTGCTTGTACGGTTTAAGTAAAAACAGTACTAAAAGATCAGTGTTTTCCAAAGTTATCCTGATGAGTCTTTCGTGTGCTCTATGCAAAGGTTTTGCCGCCATCATGATAGCGGTGGTTTTTTGGGCGTCTATAGCTTCTTTAGCGTCTTTTATCTTCTTTTTTGCTATTTTGATATCATCAAATATCACATCATATTCGCCACTTATGGCATATTTGCCAAGTCTTTTTAAGGTATCTTTGACGCCCGGATGAGTCTCATCATCCGTACCAAATATCGCTTTGATCCTCTTTTTTCTATCTATCTTATAAACGCTTTTTGTTTTGATATGCCCTACATATTCGCCATCAACGATAAGTTTTAACACTTCGCCATTTTTTACATTTTTTAGCACTTGTTCGTTTCTCTTTCCTGCCGGAGCCAATATAAAAGGAAAGGGTAAAAATTGATTTTTATATTTTTTAGT
>JAADDL010000142.1 GCA_013153915.1 Campylobacterota bacterium | reverse complement strand
CGGTACGGCTTTCGATATAGCTTATAAAGGCAAAAAACCTTCACTCAAAAGCTACATAAATGCCGTAAAAGAAGCGGTAAAACTCTCATAATTTGTCCGTAAATATCCCCTTTACACCCTCGTTAAATAGACTCTTTTTTTCTTCACTATCGTTGATAGTGTAAACATTTGTATAGATTCCGTTATCTTTTAAAAGTTTTATCTTATCTTTTTTAACCAAAGATTTATCTATATGGTAGGCGTCCACATCCAACTCTTTTAGATATTTAAGCAGTTCGGCACGCTCCTCTTTTTCAAAAAGCGCCGCTATCTTTATATCTTTATCCAACTTTTTGAGTAGTTTTAGATAGGCATGATTAAAAGACGATACGATACAGCTATCTAAGATATCCGCCGAGCGCATTCTGTGAGATATATCTTTTGCTATCTTTTCGGAGTCGAAATATTTAGAATCTTTTATCTCGAGATTTGCCGGAAAATCCTCATCTTTTATAAACTCCAAGATTGTATCAAGCGTAGATATAAATGAGTTCGGTAGTGAGTATAAAGTATCGGTGTCTATCTCTCCCGTATCGATAGTGCCGAAAGGGTCGCTTTTTAGAAACCACTCGGAGTTATCAAGCTCTTTTATCTCTTTTAGAGTAAAATCTTTGACATAATACGGCGAAACTTTGTCCTTAAAGATACTTTTTGCGTTTGTCGTCCTGCAAAGCGTATCGTCATGGATAACTACGGGGATAAAATCTTTGGTATATTGCACATCAAATTCAAACATATCGCTCTTGCCTATAGCCTCCTTGAAAGCATCCAAAGTGTTTTCCGCCCTTATGCTTCTATAGCCTCTATGAGCTATGATGATATGCTCCTTATCGAAACGGTCAAAAAAGTTCATCTATCTTATCCAGTATCTTTTTCTCTTCGACTCTATCAACAAAAGAGATACAAGCTCTTCTTGAGACAAAATCGATAGGTTTTTTTACATATTCATATCTTTGCGAGTATATGTATTCGGCTTTTAATATCTTATACTTTTCATCAAGATATCCAAAACCCGCCTCCTCTTTTGCTATCTTTAGTATGTCGACGGCTCTATCTCCGTATAGCGACACAAGCCTTGATATCGCTTCGTTGTCATCGCTAAACTCTAAGGCTTTTTTATATATCTTTTCTTGGTCTAATCTGCTACCCACAAGCTTATACTCTTTTGTTGAGGATGTTTTATTTGAGCCTATTTTTTTCATCAATATATCCACCAACTCTTCGGACATACTCCTGTATGTAGTCCATTTTCCGCCCGTTATCGTCAAGAGTCCGCAAGGCAACTCTTCGATAATATGCTCTCTAACCAGTTCGCTACTATCCTCGTCTTTGTGCAGATCTACAAGAGGTCTAAGTCCGCAAAAAGAGGCTTGTATATCCTCTTTTGTAACCTTCATATCAAAGTATCCGTTGATATGTTCCAGTAGATACTCTATGTCTTCATCGGATACTTCGGGGTGTTGCGTGACTTTATCTTCTTTGTCGGTAGTCCCCACAAGGCACTTTCCAAGATACGGTAAAACAAACAGTACTCTATCGTCCTTTGTTTTTGGTATCATCAATCCCTCTTTGGAAGGCAGAAACTTTTTATCAAGCACGATATGTATCCCGCTACTTGGTCTTAGTATCTCTTTTGCGTTTTTATCGGCAAGTTTTCGTAAGGTATCGGCAAAGACCCCTGTGGCGTTTACAATGTATTTGGCGTAGTATTTTACACTTTTTTGGGCTATCTTATCATAAGCCTCAACTCCGCAAACGGTATCATTTTGAAATATAAAGTTTTGAACTTGAGTGTAGTTTTTGACGGTAGCGCCCTTTTCATTTGCGGATTGCACCAGCGCTATGACGGCTCTTGCGTCGTTAAAAGCCCCGTCAAAATATTTGACGCAAGCTTTTAAGCCCTCTTTTTTTATATTCGGATTTATGGATAACGCCTCTTTTTTGGATAGCAAAGAGCTTTTGCCTATGCTGTATTTGCCCGATATCATGTCATATAGCTTCAGCCCGATATACACATAAGGCACTTCCCACCATCTATATATGGGGGTTATCAAAGATATCTTTTTGGATAGGTGTGAAATATTGCGTAAGAGTCTGTATCTCTCTTTTAGCCCCTCTTTTACTAAAGAGTACTGTTCTTTGTCAAGATGTTTTACGGCATATTCGAGATATCTCACTCCGCCGTGGGCAAGCTTGGTGCTTCTGCTACTCGTGCCTTCCGCAAAATCGTTTTGTTCAAGAAGCAAGACATTTAATCCTCTCAAAGAAGCATCCAGCGCTATCCCGCTTCCCGTAGCACCTCCGCCGATAACAATCAAATCAAACTTCAAAGAGCTTTCATGCATATAGCGACCTAATGTAAAATTGAGTGAGAATTATATCTAAAAAAAGCTACACAAAAAATCTTTTTATCAAATTTCCAAAAAATAACCCAACATTCCCAAATATCTTGCTATAATATAACATATTTACAAAATATTAACCCACAATATAAACGGAAACAGATATGAAAACTGCTTTTGATACTTTTTGTCTTGTTATCTTTGATAAAAAAGAGATAACAAGACAACTTACATATAAAATACTCCCTCAAAAGGACAACCCATGAAAAAATATATCAATGTAATACTATTAGTGGTATTGGCATTTCCTCTGCTATATCTTATTATCTCTAGTGCAGGAAAAAGAAAAAGAAGAGTAACCTATACGATAAACTCCGATACAAATGTAAGCAAAATAAGAGGTTTATCCGAATATGTAACTCAAGAAGAGGTAGATGACTTTGGTATGAGATACTCCGATATTGTAAAAGACAAAGAGAAAAATGCAACACTCATACCGCTAAGAGAAGCTCTGGAGAAGAAAGATACAAAAAGAGTGATTGATTTTTTAAAAGAGCATAACTTAAGTGCAGATGTAAGAATGTTAGCTAAAAGAACACCTTTGATGTATAGCTCTTTTTATAATGATGTAAACACTAGTCGAGAATTGCTAAAACGAAAAGCGGATATAAATGCAAGTGATAGATACAGACTCTCTCCTCTTGCCTATGCCATAGAAAACAACGCCACAAAAACCGTAAAACTACTCATAGCAAACGGTGCGAGGTTTGAGGATGTTAAGTTTGTTAAGGCAAGGATAGACGGAGAGTTTTATTCTTGTATAGACTCTATAGAGATATATGAAGATAATACAACAAAAATAAATTATTGTAAAACTGATCCAAATGAAAGATATGTTTCAAGGGATAGAGCAAACCCTTTTTTTTATGCAAAAGGAAGAAATTTATTAGAGATACTTAAGATGATGCTTAAAAGTGGATATAGACCACAAATCGATAATGGCGGAACAAGCCTTATCGGAATAGGAGATATTGAATATAAAGATAAGCCATTTGGCTATTGCAATGTTCAGTTGCAAGCAAATTATAAACAAGTGCTCAACCTCTGCCTAAAATACATAGGCAAACCAAGCAAAGAAGATCTAAAA
Organism: Campylobacterota bacterium; assembly: GCA_013153915.1. Taxonomy (GTDB): domain Bacteria; phylum Campylobacterota; class Campylobacteria; order Campylobacterales; family JALSKU01; genus JALSKU01. Next base: position 12,060 of record JAADDL010000142.1, on the reverse strand, counting down.
AAAGCATATAAGTATTGTTATGGAGAATATGTAAAACAAAAAAGACATATTAAATATCTAAGTGAAAATAATCGAAAGTATCTAATTACTGAAAATACAATTGATCAACTAAACAACTACACCAAATACTGCTCCAAACAAGACGGATCTTTTACCCCTGAGACATACTTTGCCTGGGCAAATGAGTGGGAAAGGCTCAGTCGTATATGGAGTTTTAAACAGTCCTACAAAGATAAAGTCTTTTATATAAAAAGAGATACAAACACAACAATCAATAAAAACAGTAAAAAGGATTAAAAGTACGCAAAAGGGTCTGAGTTTGAATTTTGACAATATTTGTACGATTGCCAAATGCTTTATCATTATCCAAAATCTACGAAATTTAATATTCTAAAATAACATCTTATGACATATATTTTGATTTACGCAAAATTTTGACAATTAAGTTTAATTTTGATAAATTATGTTAACGGTTTTGCAATCGACATTTTGTGATTGCGAAGTTCGATCTTTACTATTTGTAGAGAAAAATTTTTGGAGGTGATTATGAAGAAGATTGTTTTAGTTAGCGCTTCGGTGCTTATGTTGGCTTCAAGCACTCTTTTGGCTCAGCAAACTCTTAGGCTTATTACTTGGAAAGGGTATGCTCCTAAGGCGCTTATAAAAGAGTTTGAGAAAGAGACGGGTATAAAAGTTAAAGTTACGTACAGTAACAACGAAGAGATGATAGCTAAGCTTAGAGCGACAAGAGGTGCGGGTTTTGACTTGGCTCAACCGAGTGTTGATAGGATAAGATTCGTTCAAAAGAAATTTCATATCTATCAGCCTATCGATTATAGCAAGATAAATACCGCTCAGATCATAGACTCTATGGTAAATGCCGCTAAGAAGATTAGTAAAGTGGGAGATAAAGTTTACTCCGTTCCTTATATCTACGGAACTACGGGACTTATCATCAACAAAAAGATGGCTCCCGAAGCAAACGACTGGTCTGACCTTTGGAATCCAAAATATGCCGGTCACATTTCATATAGACTCAAAAGACCTATCCTTATAGGTGCGGCTTTCGGTATGGGCTACAACCCTTTTGAGTACTACAACGATATAAACGCATATAAAAAGCTTATAGATAAAGTTACTAAAAAGCTTATCGAGACAAAAAAATATGTAAAGACATACTGGACAAGCGGCGATACTCAAAAAGCTCTCGCTATGAGTGGAGATGTTTGGGTTGAGTCCGGTTGGGACGCTATAGGCTGGCAAGTTCACGACAAAATGCCGGAAGTTGATTTCGTGTGTCCTAAAAGCGGAGCTCTTGGCTGGATAGATACATTTGCTATCCCGGCTAAATCTAAAAATGTAGAGGCCGCTTATAAGTGGATAAACTTTATATTGAAGCCTAAAAATGCGGCTTATGTTACAAACAAGAGTAGCTACATGACGGTATCAAAAGGTGCGTCCGAGTATCTTGACGCTAAGATCAAAGCTAATTACAACAGATCTTACACTCCGGAAGCCATCAAAAATATAAAATGGTATGATGCTCTTCCATCGGGATTTGCCGAGATCGAAGCGAAAGCTTTGGAGAAGATAAAAGCGGCTTCAGCCGAATAATTTTCAACGCAAAGAGAGGTTGCTCTCTTTGCGTTTTTCAAACGAGTATATAAATAAATATTTTTTCTAATTTTTATTTATATACTTTTTGTAGGAGTCGCAAATATGGATAAGATATTAGAGGTCAAAAATCTCTCCAAACATTTTGATAAGTTTACGGCGGTTGATAATATTGATTTTTTCGTTGAGGAGGGAGGATTTTTTTCCATATTGGGACCTTCGGGTTGCGGTAAAACCACGCTTCTTAGGATGATATCGGGCTTTATACAAGAGAGCGAAGGCGATATACTCATAAAAGGAGAATCCCTCAAAGGCATCCCGCCCGAAAAAAGACCGGTAAATATCGTTTTCCAAAACTTAGCGCTTTTTCCGATGATGAATGTGTATGAAAATGTGGCTTTCGGTCTAAAAAGAAAAAAACTGGATAAAGAGGAGATCGAAAGACTTGTGCTTGATATGCTCTCGAGAGTCGGGCTTGAAGGGTTTGAAAAGAAAAAAGTCACGGAGCTATCGGGCGGTCAAAGACAAAGGGTCGCCATAGCTAGAAGCTTAGTGATGAAACCGTCCATACTTTTGCTTGACGAGCCTCTCGGCGCTTTGGATAGACAGCTTAGGGAGCATATGAAAGTCGAGCTTAAACTTCTGCAAAAAGAGATAGGTACGACTTTTATATATATTACGCATGACCAAAGCGAAGCTCTTGTGATGAGCGATAAGGTTGCGGTTATGAATAAAGGAAGATTTGAGCAGATAGACACTCCTCAAAATCTATACAAAAATCCAAAAACGGCTTTTGTGGCTAGTTTTGTGGGTGAAAACAATAAATTTGAGATAGCAAAACAAGACGGCGAACATCTTACGACCTCAAGCGGTTGGAAACTAAGAAAAAAAGGGTTGGATTTTTCTCCGAAAGAGATGTATATAAGACCCGAAGCTTTTATACTTGAACCAAGCGGTGACCTAGAAGATACCGAAGTGTTTAAAACAAAAGTGAAAACCATACTGTTTGACGGTTCGAACACTAAGATATCGGCACTTACCGAGCAAAATGACGAACTTCTCATCTCTTTGCCTCAAAATGCGCAGTTTGATGATTTGAAAGAGGGTGATACGGTCAATGTCGGCGTTCACCAAGACAATATTAAATGTTTTTAAGGGTTTAAGATGGAGAAAAAAAACAAAACGACATTTTATCTTTTGATTATTCCCGTACTTTTGTGGCTCGTGCTTCTTATCATATTGCCTCATATAGACCTTTTGATAAGCTCTTTCCAAGTCCAAGACGATGCGGGAAACTCTAAGTTTTCTCTTGCGAATTATCTTGCCTTTTTTAAAGATAAGATATATTGGCTAACTTTCGTAAACACGGTTGCTTATGCGATAGGCGTCACTTTCTTGACATTTATCGTCGCTTTTCCCGTCGCTTTTTATCTAACAAAGGTCGTATCAAAAAAATATTCGGGATTTTTGACTCTGCTTTTGCTTATACCTTTGTGGGTCGGAGAGTTGGTTACCATATACGGTTGGATGATAATACTCGGAGACCACGGTGTTATAAACGAATTTTTAAAGTATATCGGCGTTATAGATAAGCCTATCCATCTTCTATATACGGACTTTAGCATGATAATAGGTCTTTTGTATATGTCCGTTTTATTTATGATAGTGCCTATCATGTCTACGCTTGATAGCCTCGATAATTCCCTTATAGAAGCGGCAAGCGACCTTGGAGCGAGCAAGTGGGATATATTTACCAAGATAGTTATCCCCTACTCTATGCCCGGTATCACTTCGGGCAGTATCATAGTCTTTATGCTTGTTATCGGAGATTATGTCGCTCCCGATATCTTGGGCGGAAAAAGTTCGCTTTGGTTTACGGAGCAAATCTACAATGAATTTTTATCGACTTTCAACTGGAACGAAGGCGCGGCTTTCGGATTTTTACTGCTTATAATCTCTTCCGCGATAGTTTGGGTAGCTCTTAAACTATCGGGACAAAAACTTGAAAGGGTCGGACAATGATAAGAACACTACCGAATTCACCCCTATATAAGATAAGTTATAGGATTTATATCATCATATTTTTTATCTTTTTAGTTATGCCTCTTATCACGATAGCGGTTTTGGCGTTTAACGACTCAAACTTTATAGCTTTGCCATGGAAAGGTTTTACTCTTGATTGGTTTTTTGCCAATACCGACGATAGGACGGGATTTTTTGCCGATGACGAACTTATACACAGTATCTTTATCAGTTTGAAGACCGGTTTTTTTATGGCGCTACTTTCCACTATCGTAGGCACTATAGCGGCGCTTTTGTTTGAGGAGGAGAAGTTTAGGTTTAAAGGGCTGTTGTACTTTTTCGCCATAGCTCCGCTTGTAATACCCGGTGTAATACTCGGTATCTCCATACTTCTTAGTTCCACTTATGTGGGCTCGTACATAGAGAAGCACTTTGGGTTGGATATAGAGATGTTAAGACCTAGTTTTTGGCTTGTCGTATTGGGGCAGTTTTCTTTTGGGGCTACTTATGTGATGCTACTTGTCGGCGCAAGACTCAAAAAATTCGATAGGACGCTGGAAGAGGCGGCTTTGAGCCTGAAAGCTACCAGACTTCAAGCTATCTGGTATATCACTATACCGTTTTTGAGACCCGCTATCATAGGCGCTTTTGTAGTCGCTTTTTTGATAAGTTTTTCAAACTTCAACACGACTATCTTTTTGGTGGGTTCAGACCCGACTTTGCCCGTGGATTTGTACTCTAGGATAAAGTTTAGCTCTACACCCGTGCTAAACGCCGTCTCTTTTGTGATAGTGCTGTTTATCACTATCATAGCCTTTATCAATCTTTTTATAAGCAGAAAAAATAGATAGATAATGAAAATAGTTCAGATAACAGACACCCATCTGCTTGGAGTAAACGGTTCTTTGTTCGGTATAGACCCGTCTTTAAGACTAAGATACGCTCTTGATAGCATAGTAAATAACCATCAAGACGCTTCGTTTGTCGTCATCACGGGAGATATCGCCAACTCGGGAGATATTAGGGCTTACGAAGAGTTAAAAAGCATACTTAAGGACTTTCCCGTAAGAGTCCATCTTATCCCGGGAAACCATGATAAAAAAGAGTATCTTGAAAAATTCTTTGAACTTGAAAGTGTCGAAAACTCCATCCTTTACGATAAGGTTTACGACGATAAGGCGTTTGTATTTTTAGACAGCACGGTAAAGGGTGAAGAGTTTGGCGCTATGGATGAAAATAGGCTATCTTGGCTTAAGCAAACTCTTTTGAAGCATAAAGGTAAAGAGATATATCTTTTTATGCACCATTTTCCTTTACGCTCAAATCTTTTATGGATGGACAAGCACGCAAATTTTAGATCTTACGAATCGTTTTTCGATACTATCGTTGAGTTTGAAGATATAAAACATATATTTTGCGGACATTTACATAGGATAATAGACGCAAGATACAAGCATATCTCGATAAGTTGCACAAGAAGCACGACATTTCAAGTGGCTTATAAACCGGGTTGTGAGGATGATTTTTTGACAAACGAAGAAAACCCCGCATATTGTGTCGCTATCTTAGAAAAAGATACGACACTATTACATCATCACGAATTTTTGAGCGAAGAGCTTATATATCCCGGGGAGCAGTGGTAAAAACTATCTCTATCTTGTCGCCTTTTTTTACCTCGAAATTTATCCAAGGTATCGTAACCGTTTCGTACGGTTTGGCGTTTACCCCTTGAAATATAAACGGTTTGCCGTTTAACAATACTTTCAATTCGCCTTTTTGCTCTTTTTTGAAGCGAAGTTTTGTGAGATATTTTCTCTCGATATTCAGATCTATCATCGTAGGCGTAAACCAATCCACTTCATCGCTGTCAAATTTTATCTTGATGATTTCTTGCTCTTTTTCCTCTTTTAATGAGTTATCTACGAAATTTGCACATCTTTTGCCTTCAAAGTAACACTTAAATGCCGCCAAAGCGCCTCTTAGGACATTTCCGGTAGCAAAAAATCTCCCGTCGCTTAATCTAAAAGCTTGAGTCGTATTTACCGACTTGTTGGTATGGTTAAAGTCTTTAAATCTTTCTTGCAAAATAGCGCTCTCGGGTCTAAAACCGCCCGTAAATATGACACCTTCACACTCTACGGCAATATTTCTATCCCCTTTTTTAACGGCTACATGGGATATTTTTTTATCCTCTCCGTAAATACTTATATCTTTTACGCCCGTTCTTATCACGGTTTCAAAAAACTTTTCGCTTAACGGTTTTAAGATAGAAAAACTTTTTATATTTTTCTCTTTTTCAACCATGGTTTTTATATCGATATCGCTTTTTTTGGAAGTTGCCAAAGCCGAAAAAGATACAAGTTCGGTATTGTATATAGTTCCGCTTTTAAAAGGTATGCTTTCATATTCATAAACAAATCTTTGAAGCGCTCCCGTGGTTATGATATTTGGGCTTCTAATGCCCGAGATAAAATAGTTTGAGCGGTGAGACTCTCTCACTCCAAGCGCAAATACAACCCTTTTGGCTCTATACTTTTTTACGCCGTTTGGTGTCGCAAAGTGCAAGATATCGTCTTCTATCTTGTATAAAGAGTGTCTCAATCTTATATCCACGCCTGCGTTTTTTGCCTTTTTTGTTAAAAGTTCGCCGTACTGGGGTCCCGTTAAAACTCTTTGGAACTCCAACATCCCAAAACCTTTGTGTCCGCAGTGCAAAGGAGTGCCTCCGCTTTTAGTCTGCCTTTCAAATACGATAACCTCTTGAGAGAGTTTCGCAAGCTGAGTAGCACAAGATAATCCCGCAGGTCCCGCACCTATGACGGCAATATTTATATCATTTACCATTTTTTGCATCCTCGCATATTTTAGCGACTTTTGCCATGCAGTTAAAGCCTTGGCATCTACCCATCATAACTCTCGTCCTTCTTTTCAATCCGCCCAAAGTTCCCGCGCCGCACTCATCGTTGAGTGCGTTTTTTATCTCTCTATCGGTCACCATTTCGCAGTGGCAAACTATCTCTTCGTAACCCTCTTTTTCATAATCCCTCGAAGCAAACTCCGTGATATTGGGTGTGGGTTTAAACTCATAAAGAGGCTCTTTTTTCTCAAAACTTTTACCGTATAGCTCAAAAACATACTTTGCTACGCCCAAAGACGAAGTAAAACCCGTAGAGCGTATAGCGCCCACTCTTATCCACTCTTTTTCTTTGTCGTATTCTATGTTATAAACATGACCGTCCGTAGCCGGTCTAAGCCCCGCAAATGTGGTAGTGACGCTATGTTCTTTTAGTTTAGGTATGATTTCGTAAGCTTTTTTTTGAAGCTCCAAAAGCATCTCTTTTGTGGTTGAGCTGTCCGTTTTACTCATCTGGTCTTCCGCCGTCGGACCTACCAAGATATTGCCGTAAGCGGTTTTTGAGATGACGACACCTTTTGTTCTTTTCGTGGGGACGGGCAGGATGATAGAGTTTATGAGGTTGTAGGCGGTTTTATCATATATGATAAACTGCCCTTTTCTAGGTATTATCCTAAAGCCCTCCCCTCCTCTTATCTTTTCAACTTCATCTCCGTACAATCCTGCCGAATTGATGACTGTTTTTGCCCTTATCGTACCTCTTGAAGTCCTTAAAGTCCACTTTTCTCCGTCATACTCACCGCTTAAAACTTTGTGAGAAAACGCTCTTTTTCCTCCATATCTTACAGCCTCTTTTAGATATGTCAAAGGCGCGCTCCAAGCATCTATGACGGACTCTCCATGTACCAAAACCGCGCCTTTTGCTTTGTCGCTTATATGAGGCTCTCGCTTTTTAACCTCTTTTTTCGAGATAAGTTCAAGCTCTTTGACTCCGTTTCTAAAACCTTTTTGCAAGATACCTTCAAGTTTTTCGAGCTGTTCGTCATTCCAAGCCACTACAAGAGCGGAAGTTTTTAGTATCTGAAGTTTCAATTCGTCTTTTAGTCTAAGATATTCGGCGTATCCTCTTTTGACGCATTCAAGCTCCAAAGAGTCTTCGGGTGCGTCAAAACCCGTGTGAAGTAAAGCGCTATTGCCTTTGCTGGCGCCCTCTAAAATATCGTTTTCTTTCTCTATGAGGACGCTTTTGGCTCCGTTTATACAAAACTCTCTAAAAAGAGCGCACCCTACCACACCGCCGCCTATAACGGCGATATCAAATATCTCGTTTTCGTCAAAATCATCTTTTTTGATAGGAAAAAGATCGTTCAAATCTATATGTTTCACCAAAAAGCCTTTGTAAAATATAGTTGCCATTATACTCTTTTGAAGTTGTAACTTATTTTAAATCACGCTTTTTAAACTTATTTATACCCATTTTTAGATAAAATCCCACAATACAAAGATAAAACTAAGGATAATTATGAATACGATAAGCGGTAAAGTTTGGAAATTCGGTGACAATATCGATACGGACTTGATAATAGCGGCAAGATACCTAAACACTTCCGACCCTAAAGAGTTGGCAAAGCATGTTATGGAGGATGCCGATCCTGAATTTGTAAATAAGTTAAACAGAGGCGACATCATAGTAGCGGGTGAAAATTTCGGATGCGGAAGCAGTAGAGAGCATGCGCCTATAGCCCTAAAAGAGGCGGGTGTTTCGGCGGTCATTGCCAAATCGTTCGCTAGGATATTTTATAGAAACGCTTTTAACATGGGGTTACCGATATTTGAGCTAAAAGAGAGTGACGAGATAGATGAGGGAGATAGCGTAAAGATAGATATGGAAAACGGCAAGATAGAGGATATAACCAAAGGTAAAAGCTACCTTTTTACCCCGATTCCCGAATTTATGCAAGAGTTGATATCTACGGGCGGATTGATGAATTATGCCAAAAAAAGCATAAACGGCGGTGCAAAATGAAAAGCTACAACATAGCGGTCATAAAAGGCGACGGAATAGGTCCCGAGATAGTGGATGAAGCGATAAAAGTTTTGGATAGAGTGGGAGAAGTTTTCGATATAGATTTTAGCTATAAAGAGTATCTTATGGGCGGTTGCGCTTATGACGAAACGGGTGATCCTTTGCCTAATGAGACCGTAGAGGGCGCCTTAAATAGCGACGCCGTCTTATTCGGTTCTATCGGCGGATACAAGTGGGACCATCTGCATAGAGATTTAAAGCCCGAAACGGGACTTTTGAGGTTTAGAACCGCTCTTGGAGTATTTGCCAATCTAAGACCCGTAAAAGTTTACCATGAACTAACCGGCGCAAGTCATCTAAAAGAGGAGATCGTTGACGGGGTTGATTTGATGGTGGTTAGAGAATTGACCGGCGGTATCTACTTCGGTAAACCAAGAGAAAAAAGAGAAGATATGGCTTATAATACTATGGTTTACACCAAAGAAGAGATAAGAAGGATAGCTAAAATAGCTTTTGAAATAGCTCAAAAAAGAAGAAAAAAGGTTTGCTCGGTAGATAAGGCAAATGTTTTGGAAGTGAGTCAACTGTGGCGTGAAACCGCCGAAGAGGTGGCAAAAGAGTATCCCGAAGTCGAGCTTACGCATATGTATGTCGATAATGCGTCTATGCAACTTATACTTGATCCCAAACAGTTTGACGTGATACTGACGGGCAATATATTCGGCGATATTTTAAGCGATGAAGCAAGCATGATAAGCGGCTCTATTGGGCTTTTGCCTTCTGCTTCCATAGGAGGAAAGATAGGAGTGTACGAACCCATACACGGCTCGGCTCCCGATATTGCGGGTCAAGGCATAGCAAACCCGATAGCAACGATATCGAGTGCCGCTATGTTGCTAAAATATTCGTTAAATGAGTTAGATGCGTCTTTGGCGATAGATAGAGCCATAGCCAAAACTTTACACGACGGATACAGAACCGCCGATATGGCGAAATACGGTGCTAAAAAAGTTTGCTCGACGAGTGAAATGGGTGATATCATAGCGAAAAATATAGAAAAATAGGTCTGATATGAAAACTTTGACACTTGCGTCCATATATGAACTTCAAGGGCTAAAAGAGGAAGCCTTGGAGATATATAAAGAGATATTGAAAAAAGACCCCGACAACAAAGAGGCTAAAATCGCCATCAAGAGATTGTCGGGTATTAGAAAAAGTTTTTCGGGAGTAAACGAAGAGATGAAAAACTTTTTTATCAATATGGATAGCAAAGTTGAATTTTTAGAATTTGAAAGGTGGTTGTTAAAGTTATGGAACTAAAAGATATAGTTTTATCTACGCTTGCGGAGATAGACGAAAAAGACGATGAGATAACCAAAGAGGCGGAGGATATCGAAAAAGAGCTTACCCAAGCTTCCCAAGCAAAAGAGAAACAAGATAACCATCTTGAGCTTAAAGAGGAGATATTTTTAAAAAATCTAAAAGAGAGGATACTTGTGTTGTTTGAGGGTTTTAAATCTCCGAACAATAAAAATATAGAGGCAAAAGTCGAGTTGACTCTCAATTTTTTGGAGTATCTTTTAGCTACTATCGACGAGAGGCTCAAAGAGAGTGCCGATAAGAAGTAGCGTCGATGAAGAAACCTACAAAAACTTTACCGCTTTAAAAGAGTATCTTTCACGATATACAAAAAGAGCCTATCTTGTCGGAGGCGCCGTTAGGGATATTTACCTAAAAAACCCCGTAAAAGATCTCGATATAGAAGTTTACGATATACCCCGAGATAAATTTGAAAAAATCATGGCTGATTTCGGCGCCGTGGGGGTCGGTAAAAAATTTTTTGTTTATAAATGGAAAAATATCGATATATCGCTACCTAGGACGGAAAAAAAGGTAGGCAAAGGACACAAAGCTTTTGAAGTCCGGATAGCTACCGATGAGAAAGAGGCTTCAAAAAGACGAGATTTTACCGTAAATGCTTTGATGCTTGATATATTTTCGGGTAGATTGCTCGATTTTTGGGGCGGTAAAGAGGATTTGGAAAATAGGCTTTTAAGGATAGTGGATAAGGATAGTTTTGCCGAAGATAGCCTAAGGGTGCTAAGAGCCGTTCAGTTTGCCGCAAGATTCGGTTTTAAATGCGAAAAAGACTCCGTTGCCGTTATGAGAGGCATAGGTCTTGACGACTTGAGTAAAGAGAGGATATTTTGGGAGTTTGAAAAACTTTTTTTGGCAAAAAATCTTCATATAGGGACATACTATCTTTTTAAACTCGGAGTTTTTGAAAAATTGTTCGGTTTTAGAGTGAAGTGTCGAGAGTTTATAACGATTTGCAAAGAGTTTATAAAGTATCAAAACAGCTTTGACGAGGAAAATTATCGCTACTATTTTTTGTATATTCTCGCTAAAGTGCTAAAAGTAGATATAACCGTCTTTTTATCCGCCATAAACGCCCCTAAGATTTATGAGAGATTTTACAAAAAACAGCCTATGCCTCCTGCAAAGATAGACGATAGATACATCTTGCAAGTCGCTTTGGATATGCCGATATCCAAATGGCTCGAGGGCTACAAACCTCAAGTAAAAAAGAGAGCTATAAAACTTGGAGTTTACGACAAAGCGCTTGAAACGGGCGTCAAATCAAGCGATGTCATAAAAGACGGCTTTGTCGGCAAAGATATCTCTAACGAAATCAAAAAGCGTAAACTGGCTTATATTGATAACTTTTTAAAGAAAATTTAGGTAAAATCCTTTTTTTTAATTTTATCGGAGAATAATACTATGAGAAGAGTTTTTTATCTTATTTTGCTATCCTTGTCGCTTTTAAATGCGGAAAATTTTATAGATTTATACAGACATAAAGGTATAGAAAGCGTAAAAAATAGATTTGACGCTTTACTAAAAGATCCAAAATATTGGAGCGATTATTTAAAGGATTACGACGTTTCTTTAGGTTACTACGAGAGCGGTAAAAACGTCATATTATGTGACAAAAAAGATAAAATATTGGAAGTTTACGATATCTCTTCGGGCAAGATTGAAAGAAGTTTTAAATCTTCGGTTTTAGTGGGCAAAAACGGCGAGAAAAAAAAAGAGGGAGATTTGATAACTCCGGTAGGTGTTTATACCATAGTTTCCACTTTCGTACCGCAAGATACTTTTTACGGACCGGTTGCTTTCGCCTTATCGTATCCAAATCTCTTTGATAAATTAGCGGGTAGAAACGGTCACGGTATTTGGATACACGGATATCCTTTGAAAAACGACAAGAGACCAGATATTACAAAGGGTTGTCTCGTGATGAAAAACGATAAGATTAAGAATTTAAAAGAGATTTTAAAGCCCAAAAAGACATATGTGATTATTGCCGAAAATAGACTAAAAAAAGCTAACAAAGAAGAGATAGCAAAGATATTGTCTTTTTTGTATAGATGGAAAGATAGCTGGGCGAAAAGCGATATAAATAGATACCTTTCATTTTATTCAAAAGAGTTTAAGAGATTTGACGGAAAAGATTTTGAGTCGTTTGCGAAAATGAAAAAAA
>JAADDL010000095.1 GCA_013153915.1 Campylobacterota bacterium | reverse complement strand
CTAAAATTCTCTCAAAGTTTCTTGTATGCCTTTGTGTATTTCGTACCAAAAGTTCATAGCCGTCTCTTTTTTATCTTTTTCAAAAAGACTTAACCATCTTATCAACTCTTTGTCGTTATTTCCCTCTACGGAGTGTTTTCTTTTTAGAAATCGATAGATAAAATCCATATTTCGTTCGGATTCCCAAAAAATGGATGAATTTCTACCGCCAATCCAGTTGGCGGTTTTGGTGATACTATCTAGATACTGCTTTTTTAAGCCGTATAGCGAATCCATAACTTCAGGCATCATCTCCTCAGCCCATTTTCTATGAAATCTGCATATTCCTATATTATCAAGTATCAGTTCGGCGCTTAATCTTTGTGCGTTTTTTCTGCCGAGTTCTCTAGGCGGAATAAAGTCCGAGCCGTAATACATATAATATTTTCCCATGATAGGCATAGGAGAGAGCGTGCCGGGCGTCCAGTATTGGTTCGGCACCATCCAGCCTTTTCTGGCATAAGCGGTATATACGAAAGAGTCTAATATCCTTTTTCCTTTTTGCCTTGATATGTCGTGTGCAAATTTACGAGACCCTTCGCTTAGGTCGAGTATGCCTCTTTTTTCTATGATAGAGTCTAAAATATCTATAGCTATATTTGCGTTGTGCATAGATGAGTTTACCACATCAAACTCTTTATGATTAAACTGCGGTATAGCGTTTTTTATACCCAACTCTTCAGGTGTTAAAGAACCGTCCGTTAGGCACTCCATAAGCCATGACAGAGTTCCTCCTATCGATATGGCGTCAAACCCGTACATATCTGCATGATGATTGAGTTTTTCGGCCGCTCTTTGGTCGAAGATACCGGAGAGCGGACCCATAGTCTGATATGGCTCATAATCTTTTTTGTATTGGTTATTCATCTTCTTGCATACGGCAGAACAAGGCTCACCGCAATTTTTTTCCTGTTTTTTCGCTATGGTCTCTTCGTTAAATTGCTTTAGGTAGTGATTTATGATGAATTTATCGTGGATATCCAATCTCTCCTCTTCGCTCATGTATATACTTTTATAGTTGAAAGAAAGCATGCTTCCGGCAAGAGTAGCGTAGTTTACTCCAAATGTTCCGCCTGTTTCAAAATTTTTGTCAAAACGATATTTTGTGGTTGCTTCCATATCTTTTGTGGAAAGCTTCATGTTGTATTTGTCGTAAAACCATTTATCGGCAACCTTTCTATCTCTAAAATCATCATCCACAAAAGTTCCGCCGTATATGATGGCCGCTATGCCGTGTTCTTGTAGCATTTTTGTACCGAAACCGCCTCTACCCGCCCAAGTATCCACAAAAGTAACTTTACCTTTTCTGATAGGAGCGGAGCATATAGAGCCGAAATCCGTCTGTTTTGAAGCCGGACCGGTTGCTAAAACTCTAGGGTTGTTACTATAGTTGTCTCCAAATTTTTCCAGAGCAAAATCCATCAAAGAGTAAACTCCGCCTCTTCCCGAACTCCATATTTTGTCTAAATCGATACTGTGTATCTGTACTTGTATCTCGCCGCCCTCTTGTCTATTTAGATAAAGGATTGACGGTGTCGGAGCTTTGCCGACAATGCTTAGCGTATTTATACCTAAATTATCAAATACCAATCCCGCTCCACCCATAGATGAGATATAAAAACCTCCCCAAGCGGGAGAAAATCCCGTAAAAATCAAACGATTGGAGCCGGGAAATATAGAGCCGGCTAAAACTCCCGTTCCTATATTGAGGCTTTTAAACTTTCCCGCTAAATGAAGACCGAGATCAACAGGCCCAAAAAATTCCCCCAATGGATATCTGTTTACTCTATAATACGATGTTGCCGCATCTATAAAAAGCACTTTTTGGTCTGTTTTCATGGTATCTTCCTTTTATTATTTCGATAATAAGCAACAAATCAACCCGACTAGGGTTAAAATTGCTCGCAACTCCATAAAATGGTTATAATGGCAATTTTTACGGAGAAATACATTATATCGGTATTTAGCTTAATCATAAATTTAAACTTGTAACTTTAGGATGTATTAAGCTTAATGTGACGACTTCTTCATATGGGGTCAGGGCTTGAATTTTGAATTTTTTATTATCTTGGATACGGTTGAGATAGAGAGCTTTAAGTATTTAGCTATCTCACTTTGAGTAAAACACTCTTTGTATGCCTTTATTATATTTTCATTTCTTTTACTTTTTGTCATATCTTTTTGAAAAAACTCTTTTAAGTCTCTATTCTTTTTGATCTTATTTGGTGCTTTTTTATAGGTATTGGACTCCTTTTGTATCTTTTTTATCAACTCTTCGTCTGTTTGCGAGATAGGTATATCAAGCAGTTCTAATAACTCTTCGGTATCACTGTAAAAGTCAAATATAAAGCTATGCCTCATACATTCTCTTGGGTTGTTGTTTAAAATATCATATAAAAGAGTATATTTGTACTCTCCAAATTTTTTAGAGATATTTGCTTTTATGGGATTTGACTCAATATACCTAAATAGTGTCAACAGATACTCATCATTTAGTATATACCAGGATTTAAACCTATCTTGCCAAAGATGTCCTACTCTTTTATACTTTTTATTAAAGTATTGAGCGTAAGATGAGTTTATCCTTCTCATACCGTCTGAAAGATTATCTCTTTTATTTTCTAAAAGCAGGTGGTAGTGGTTATCCATGAGAGTATACGAGTGTATAGCAAAATCATAATGCAAAGATATTTCGCAAACAATATCCAAAAACTTATCTTTATCGCTATCTTCTAAAAATATATCTCTTCTCTCAACTCCGCGATTGTAAACATGATGAAAGCCTGCTTCATTGACTCTGACTCTTCTTGCCATAAACTACCCTTTAGAGCGTAAAATACTCTTGCATTATAACAGTTTAAAATTCAAAATTCAAGTCCTGACCCTTTTGGCTTCTGCAAAATTCAAGTCCTGACCCCTTTTCCCCCTTCGGAGGAACGGTCGATCGCTGGTAGGTTTTGTTGGCATTAAATAGTTTCAATCATTTTTTTACCACAAGTTTTCAAGTTACCACCTAATTTTTTTATCATTTTTTCAAACTTGATTTTTTCACTTGAACGAATATCGGGAGTTCTTTGTTTGTTGAGAATAATTCTTGCATAAATATTTGGATTATCTTTTAATAAAGGTTTGATTTTTGTATGTTTTATGGTTGTTTCAATTTGATGCAAAGCATGGATTAAGTCAGATCCTTTAAGCTCAATAAAATATAATGCTTCAATAATATTTTCTTCCGATTCTTCTTGTTTGATACATTTAATTGCTAAATAATCACATTTTTGACCATGTGTAATTATGCAATCATCAATTTGGATTTTACACATTAGCATAGAATTATTATTTAACATTCTATATTCTTGCTT
>JAADDL010000103.1 GCA_013153915.1 Campylobacterota bacterium | reverse complement strand
TTGTATAAAAAGCGGGGTTTCAAACTGAGGCTCTCCGATAGTTAAACTCAAAGGCTCAAATCCTCTATCCGGTTCAATATCCTTTAAAAGTTTATTTAATCTCTCGAAAGGGTAGTCGTTAAACTCTATCATAAATCCTCTCTTTTTTTGATTTGAGCTAAAAATCCCCAATCTCTCTTGGCGTTTCTCGGGATACTTTTGTCGATATTCGCCAACAATATCTCCTCTTTGTGTCCGAGCATATAGTGAAGTTCGCCGTTTGGCAAAGCCAAAAAGCTCTCTCCGTAAAATTTCCAAGATATATCTTTGTCTTGATATTCTCCTATCCTATTTGCCCTAAGTATATAAACTCCGTTTAAAAAAGCTCTCACCTTTATAAGCTCCGCCCATCTTTGTTTTGAACTAAACGTGCTAACGGTAGGCAATAAAACAAGGTCAACCTTCTTTTTTAATATTTCAAGCCATACGGTATCGAAATGAAGCTCAAAACCGTTCAAAGCCGCCACTTTAAAGCCCTCTATATTAAACATCATAGGCGTATAGTCTTTTTCAACTTCATTATCAAAAAACTTCTCTTCGTTCCAGTGCTTGTAGTTGATAAGATATTGTTGGTTGTGAAAATGTGTGGATTTTGGCGTAAATCTACCTATCGCCTTGTATATCTTATCTTTTTTAAATATAACGATAGGAGCGACAATATTTAAATCATACTCTTTTGCGAGCTCTTTTAAAACCGCTATCTTATGTTTTGACTGCTCTTTTATCATCATCTTCGACATACTCTCAAGCTCTTTAAAAAAGCTATTTAGGTTGTACTCTCCAAGAAGCACCAAAGATACGCCTCTTTTTTTACAAAGCGCCAAATAATAATCAAGCTTTGCTTTACTCATAGGTAAAGTAGAAAGTTGAAGTGCGGCTATTATCACTCCGACTCCTCATCTTTCCTTGACAGCTCTATAAATTCTATCTTAGCCTTTTCAAGCATATTGGCGGCTTCTTTTAACTCTTTAACACCGTTTTTATAAAGCTTCATGCTTTCTTCCAAAGATATCTCCGGATCCGACAATCTTTCTAGGATTTCCTTTGATTTTTCTATCTTTTTCTCAAAACTATCAATTTTCATAAATACCTCATTATAATCGTCTATAGAGATTTATTATACCCAAGAGGTGCTTAAAGTTGTCAACAAAACACTATTGTGAGCTATTTTTTTATAACAATTCTAAAAATGGCTCCGTTTTGTCCGTTTTCAACCAAAAGTTTACCGTTACAGTGCTCTTCAACTATCATTTTCGACATATAAAGCCCGAGTCCCGTACCGTCTTTTTCCAGTTTTGTAGAAAAATAAGGATCAAATATCTTTGACAATATCTCCTGAGGCACACCGCCGGCATTATCCTCTACTTCGAGGATAAAACTTTCATCGTTTTCATAAGTTCTTATAAAAATCGTAGGGTTTTGAATATTTTTATCCAAGAGAACATCTTCGGCATTTTTTATTAGGTTCATTATCACCTGTTTTAATTCATCTGGGTAAGACATAAAACTGTTCTTTTCCGATAAATCTTTTCGTAAACTTATATTTTTATTTTTTATGGATGTCTCTATGATACTTAAAACACTATCGACCAATATATTAAAATTAGTCTCTTTTTTTTCTTTATTTGATTTAAAAAAATCTCTAAAATCATCAATGGTAGAACTTAAATATTGCGAATACGACGATATCTTTTCCGCCGAATCCATAACTATTTCGTTATCGATTTTATTTAACTTAGCTTTTAAAAGTAAAGATCCGCTAGCCGCGCTTATAGCCGTCAACGGCTGTCGCCACTGGTGAGCTATCATGCTAAGCATCTCCCCCATCTGAGCCAGTCTTGATTGTTGCAAAAGTTGTCTATCTTTTAATCTACTTTTTTCAACCTCTTCTTGAACTTTGATATATAGATATTCTCCGCTATCTTTTATCTGTTTTGAAACTATATAAACAAAAACTAAAACTATAAAAGAGGTAATTAGTATAGATATGATTTCGGCAAGCTCATAAAATCTTTTATTTTTTTCATGGGCTTCTTCTATATTTTTAAGTTCCAAATTTTTTTCGTATATTACTCTTTGAATATTCTCATAAATCCTATCGAAAAATGCAGGAACTCTTTTATTATTCATTCTTATTTGTTGTACAGTTTTTTTCAATTCATCTGTTTTGCCGTCTTTATAAAATAATCTTTCTCTTTTTTTTAGATTTTCTATAAGTTTTACTAATCTTTTATTTAATTCCGATAATTTTGGCATAAGATAGATGCATTCGGTACACAATTCATCATCGTTTTTTTGATATCTTATACGCATCATCATACTTTTATGTCCTGCAACATTTATCTTAGCTCTTCTTTTAAGGATACCGCCATTTTGCAAAACTTTTAAAGAATTTCTTATGTCTTTTTCAATTTTACGTATTCTTTTTAATACAATTTGTCTGCCTTTATCATCTCTTGTAGTTACTGACAATTCAAAAAAGGCGGATCTTATTTTATGAATATCTTGCAAAAGAAGTTTATCTATCACCAATCTGTTTCTTAAATTTTCTATTTTTTTATCAAGTTTTGTAGCAAACTTTACAAAAATCATATGAATTATAATTATAAAAAATATTCCGACTGCAAATGATAGCAAAAGATAAAATAGATTTTTATTGATCTTTTGTATTTCCATATATCAAAAACCGTATTCTTTCATAATCCTCAATCCTTCGTTTGAAGCCGCATAATCGACAAAAGCTTTTGCGATTTTAGGATATTTCGAAAATATCAATACGGCAATAACCAATCTCTGTTTAGGAGCTATTTTAGAATCTAATTTTATAACGTCTATAAAGTCTCTATTTTCTTTCCAATACGCGCTAGCAAGCCAATTTATAGTCATATCAACTTGCTTTTCTATCAATTCACTATTTAGATTTCTAGAATCAGTTCCTATCTCGGCAGCTTTAAAATAAGCTTGTTCAAAAAAATCTTTTCCTTTATATTTTATCAATATTTTCTTCGTCATAGCGCCTATACTACCGCTTTGAGGATCACACAATATTGTTACTATGTCATCTCTTAATAAATCATCTATAGCGGTAACTTTTTTTGGATTGTGTTTTTGAACAAAAATCGCCGCTTGATTATAGCCGACAAATTTTTTATAAGCGACGATTCCGTCTTTTTCGCATTTTTTTATATACGACTCCGAACCGGGCAAAAAAAGATCACCTTTTTTTGAATATTTAATAGAGTCATATAAATCTTTTGAACCGCCTTGTATTATATTGATATGGCAACCGTATCTCTTTTCTATAATTCGTGAAATTTTCTTTATGGGCTGATACATAGTAATACCGCAATAAAATATAAGTTGAGGCTTTTCTTT
>JAADDL010000028.1 GCA_013153915.1 Campylobacterota bacterium | reverse complement strand
AGTATGATAGAGTTTGCAAGTCCGTGAGGTATATCGTAAAGTCCTCCAAGAGTATGAGCCAAAGAGTGTACCGAGCCTAAGCCCTTTTGAAAAGCCGTCGCTCCCATCATAGCGCTAACTAGCATATTTGCTCTGGCGTTTTCGTTGTGAGGCTCTTTGTAAGCTTTCAGTAAGTTCTCTTTTATCATCTTTATAGCTTGCAGGGCTATACCTTCTGCCATCGGGTGATACAAAGGCGAACAGTAAGCTTCTATGGCGTGCACTAGTGCGTCTATACCTGTCCAAGCGGTTATGCGCGGAGGCAGGTCGTATGTTAGATTTGGGTCGAGTATTACGATGGACGGTAACATCTTTGGATGAAAGATGATCTTTTTTGCATGATTTTTGCTATCGGTTATCACGGACGCTCTTCCCACTTCCGAGCCTGTTCCAGCCGTTGTGGGGATGGCGATGATAGGGGCTACTTTGTCGGCTTTTACCTTTTTGTAGTTGTCTCCTATATCTTCAAATTCCCATATAGGAAGATCTTGTCCTACCATCAAAGCTATGGCTTTTCCCGCATCAAGTGCGCTACCGCCTCCAAAAGCTATAACTCCGTCATTGCTGTTTTGTTTGTATGCTAAAACACCGTTTTGTATATTTTCTCCGGTGGGATTTGGCTTGACATCGCTAAAGACGGCAAAATCAAGCTCTTTGCTTAAAGCCTCTTTTAGATTTTCAAATATAGGAAGTTTTACAAGCGCTTCATCGGTTACCACAAGGGGCTTTTTTATACCCAACTCTTTACAAGCGTTTATGGTGTCCGCTACTCTGCCGTGTCCGAACCATACGGTCGTAGGATAGTTCCAGTTTGTTGAAGGTAGCATTATATCTCCTTGAAATGGATGGATTTTACTCGTGTGACATGGTCGTAGCCGTATTTTGAGAGTGTTACTCCTCTTCCCGTATCTTTAACTCCCGTCCAAGCAAGTGCGGGGTCGAGATAGTCACATCTATTCATATATACCGTTCCCGTCTCTATCTTTGAAGATAACTCTCTTGCTTTTTCTTTATCTTTTGTCCAGATAGACGCCGTTAGTCCATAGTCGCTATCGTTCATAAGTCGCAAAGCTTCCTCGTCGTCTTTTACTTTCATGATACCAACAACGGGACCGAAACTCTCATCTCTCATCACGCTCATAGAGTGGTCCACATCGACCAAAACGGTAGGTCCCAGATATGGGGTGTGCTCTTTTGAGTTTTCAAACATACTCTCTTCAGTCAAAGCAATTGCTCCTTTTTGCAACGCCTCTTTTATCTGGTCTCTTACAAAGTCGGCGGCTTGAGTCTTTACCATCGGTCCTATGGTGGTACTTTTTTCAAGAGGATTTCCAAGCTTGTACTCTTTTGTGATGGCGACAAATCTATCTACAAATTCATCATAAACCTTTTCGTGTACATATATCCTCTCAATACCGCAACAAGATTGACCCGAGTTGAAAAATGAGCCGTCCACTAAGTTTTCGGCACTAAAGTTTATATCGGCATCTTCTCTGACATAGGCGGGGTCTTTTCCTCCAAGTTCAAGTCCGCAAGGTATAAATTTGTTTAGTATCGCTTTTTGTACTTCGTATCCACCTTTGACGGAGCCTGTAAAGTAAACCCCTTTTACTCTTTTGTCCGCCATAAAGTTAGATGCGTCGCTATGCTTTAGGTATAATATGGAAAATACTCCCTCAGGCAAACCTACCTCTTTAAAAGCCTCTTCATATCTTTTAGCCACCAAAGGAGTTTGGGTGGAGTGCCTTAATATCACGCTATTGCCCGCAAGAAGTGCCGGCACTATAACATTTACCGAAGTTAAAAAAGGGTAATTCCATGGGCTAAGTACCGCTACCACACCCAAAGGCTCTTTTACTATATATCTCTCAAAACCTTTTTTCGGCTCGGGATAAAAGGGCTTTAGTGCGTCATCGACGATATCAAGCATATAGTTTGCTCTCTCTTTAAAGCCTCTTATCTCAAGGGCTCCGTAAGCTATAGGGCGTCCCATCTGATAAGCCAACTCTTTTGCTATCTCTTCACTTTTGCCGCCAAGGGCTTCTATGAAGTTTTTTATATACTCTTTTCTTGTTTTTAGAGGTGTCTCTTGCCACTCTTTTTGAGCTTTTGTAGCTTTTTCTAAACACTCTTGTATATCTTTTTTATCATGATAGGGCATCTCGACATATACCGAGTTGTCTATAGGTGTTATAGTCTTGAATGTCTCCATTTTTATCCTTTTAAATTTATTTTAATCAAATAAAACTATCTTTATATCATCTTTCCACTCATTCTCGGATTTACCTCCGTGTAAATCCTTGCGAGGCTTCAAGCGGATTTGGCGTCGTGCCAAATCATTCGCTTTCAGAACCGTTCCAAGATGATATAAAGATACTCACAACTCTCCTATTGTTCCGCTCATTGTGTCTTGTTTATATTATCTCAAAATATCTTTTTAGTTGCCAGTCGGTGACCGCTTTTTTCTGTTCGTTATCTTCCCACTCTCTACTCATCGCATAATGCTCCACAAAAGTATCTCCAAAAAGTTCTCTTGCCGCTTTTGAACTCTTTAATTTTAACGCCGCATCATAAAGAGTTCTTGGAAAGTGGAACTGTTTTGGAAGATTTTTGGCGTAAGCGTTGCCCTCTATGGGTTTGCTTGGCTCAACTTTGTTTTTTATACCCCATAGACCGCTGCCTATGGCGGCACTTAAGGCGATGTAAGGATTGATGTCCGCTGCCGTAACTCTATACTCCACTCTTTGGGACTTTTGGCTTCCGGGTATCGCTCTGATGGCGCAAGTTCTGTTATCAACTCCCCAAGTGGCTTGAGTAGGCGCCCAAAAGCCGGGTATAAGTCTGGTAAAAGAGTTGCAAGTCGGAGCTATCATGCTTAGAAGTTCGGGCATCAGTTTTTGCTGACCTCCTATGAACCATCTCATCATATCTGACATATTATGCTCTTTGTTTTCATCGAAAAATAGATTTTTATCTCCATCCCAAGCCGATATATGCAAGTGTCCCGATTGACCCGGGTATTTGTTGGACCATTTTGCCATAAATGTTGCCAGCAAGCCTCTTTTTTGAGCGAAAACTTTTGTGAATGTTTTAAAAAGGGTTGCTTTGTCCGCGGCTTTTAAAAGTTCGTCATATACTAAAGCCGTCTCTATCACGCCCGGACCCGTTTCGGTATGGATACCTTCGATAGCCATATCCATCTTTTCGCACATCTCCAGCAACTCTTTGTAAAAGTCGCTGTGAACGCTTGATCTTAAAAGAGAGTATCCGAACATATCGGGTGTAAAATTTGTCAAGTTTTGATAGTTTTTCTCTCTGATGCTATTTGGAGTCTCTTCAAAAAGGAAAAATTCAAACTCAGCCGCAGCCTTAAAAGATATACCCAT
>JAADDL010000034.1 GCA_013153915.1 Campylobacterota bacterium | reverse complement strand
TTTAGGATTTTTATTTGAGATAACCAGGCATTTTTTTGTAAATCTTCTAAAGTATGATTATGATGTAATGACAAAGAGCCCAAAATATTATTTTCATTATCTTTTATAAAATTTTTAATATCGTTTTTATAATAGGCTCTTTGCATATAAATTTCCTTTTTGATTTGATAGGCATTATAGCACCTTTATCCCGATATGGCAAATTAATAAGACATATTTTAGTTCTCTTTTATGCTTTATTTGCATGAGCTGGAAAAAAATTTTATATTTTGTTTACTCTTAAATATTTAAGTATATTTAGTGTAAAATACTTTTTATTTATGCGCCCATAGCTCAGCTGGATAGAGCATTTGATTGCGGTTCAAAAGGTCAGAGGTTCGAATCCTCTTGGGCGCGCCAAACTTTATACAGGAAATGATATGATTCCTTTTATCAATTTGAAACAACAGTATCAAGACTACAAAAACGAAATAGACAAAGAGATTCAAAAAGTCTTGGATAGTTGCGCTTTTATCGGTGGCGAAAAGATAGCAAATCTTGAAAAAGAGTTAGCTAACTATACCGGCTCAAAATACGCCGTGACTTGTTCTAGCGGTACGGATGCTCTGCTTTTATCGCTGATGGCTTTGGATTTGCAACCGAATGACGAAGTGATAACAACGCCTTTTACTTTTATCGCCACGGCCGAAGTTATCTCATTTTTAAAGGCAAAACCGGTATTTGTCGATATCGACGAAGCCACATATAACATCGACTCTGCAAAGATAGAAGAGAAAATAACAAGCAAAACAAAGGCTATCATTCCCGTAGCGCTTTATGGTCAGCCGTGCGATATGGATGAGGTAAATCAAATAGCTAAAAAATACGGCTTAAAAGTGATAGAGGATGCAGCTCAAAGCTTCGGCGCTCACTACAAAGGCAAAAAATCATGCAATTTAAGCGACATAGGATGTACTAGCTTTTTTCCCTCAAAGCCTCTTGGTTGTTATGGTGACGGAGGAGCTATATTTACAAACGACGAAGAATTAGCCTCAAAGTTAAAGATGATTGCAAATCATGGACAAAACGAAAGATACAGACATAAATATATTGGTATCAACGGCAGACTTGACGCTATACAAGCGGCGGTACTGCTCGTAAAACTACAACATTTTGAAGACGAAGTGGCTAAAAGAGAATCGATAGCAAAAAGATACACTACAAACATTGATAAGCAAGATATCATAACTCCTTTTGTGAAAAACGACAGGAGTTCCGTTTTTGCTCAATACTCTATAAGAAGCAAAGATAGAGACAAAATGATAAAGAAATTAAACGACAACGGCATCCCGACGGCTATCCACTATCCTATGCCTTTACACCTGCAAGAGTGTTTTGGATATCTTGGATATAAAGAGGGAGATTTTCCGATAAGCGAAATGATATCAAAAGAGATCATGAGTTTACCGATGAGTGCGTTTTTAACAAAAGACGAACAAGATAAAATAATCGACACGATTTTATCATAACAAACACCGCTAAGGGAGAAAATATGAAAAAAATAGCCATCATAGGCTTGGGCGCTATGGGTAAAAATCACTATAGGGTCTTAAAAAAACTGCCCGATATCCAAGTGACCGCACTTTGCGACATAGAAAAAAAAGATAATTATCCCGAAAAATTTTATACCGATTTGGACGAGATGCTAAAGCAAGAGACACTTGATGCCGCCGTGATAGTCGTACCGACATTTTTACACAAAGAGGTTGCTTTAAAGTGTTTGGAAAGAGGATTGGATATCTTTATAGAAAAACCGGTCGCTTCCACGATAGAAGATGCCCGCAAAATAGAAAAAAAAGCCAAAGAGTTAAATAAAAAGGTTTGTATAGGCTATATCGAAAGATTTAACCCCGTAGTGGAAGCCCTCAAAAGAGAACTTCAAGATAGAGAAATTTATAGTATAGGTATCACAAGGGTAGGACCTTTCCCGCCAAGAATAGCGGATGTGGGCATACTAACAGATCTTGCCGTACATGATATAGACCTTATTAGGTATATAACCGGCAGAGAGATAGAGAAAAAGTGTATTTTCAAATCCCAAAAGATACACAATCACCATGAAGACAACGCAATACTATCTTTTCAGTTAGACCATGAAGTAGTTGCTTCCATCACGACAAACTGGCTCACCCCGTTTAGAAAAAGAAGGATAGAGGTTGCGACCAAAAAAGGATATTTTGAAGCCGATTTGATGGGACAAGACTTGATAGAATATTCCGAATATAAAGAAAACAACTCCTATGTGATAAGAAACTGTTTCGTTCAAAAAGAGGAGCCTCTTGTCAGAGAGCATAGAGCGTTTATAAAATATTTAAAAACGGGCGAAAGAGGAGGACTTAGCACCATACAAGATAGTATAGTTACTCTTGAGATAGCCAACTACCGAGGATAGTATTGAAAGCCGTAATACTCTTAAATATGGGTGGTCCCAACAATCTCGAAGAAGTCCCTCTGTTTTTAACAAATATGTTTAATGATAAAAACATCATAACAACAAAAAGTGCTCTTTTAAGAAAGATGATAGCCTTTTTAATAACGACTTCAAGAAAAAAAGAGGCAATAAACAACTACAAACTTCTTGGAGGAAAGTCGCCCATAGTGGAAAAGACTCAAAAGTTGGTCAAAAAATTGCAAGAGCACAATAAAGATATCTTTGTATCTTACGCTATGAGATATACTCCACCTTTTAGCAAAGAGGTGATAGAAGTATTGAAAAAAAAAGGTGTTAAAGAGGTGCTTTTAGTACCTCTTTATCCCCACTACTCCACAACAACGGTCAAATCATCTCTAGAAGAGTTTTTTGATACGGCTAAAAAGTTAAATTTTAATGCCGACATAAAATACATAGAACATTTTTACGATAATGACCTATATAACCAAGCTATCTTGGAACAGATAATAAAAACGATGGAAGATAAAGATACAAAAGAGTATGATCTTATCTTTTCAGCCCACTCTCTTCCGCAAAAGATAGTCGATAACGGGGATCCTTACAACGAACAAGTCAAAGAAAATGTTCGTATTTTAAAAGAGTTGCTAAAAAATAGAGGCGTATTTTTTAATGACATCTCTATAGCCTACCAGTCAAAACTTGGACCCGTCAAATGGCTAGAGCCCTCTTTAGAAGAGCAGTTAAAAACTCTAAAGAGCAAAAAGGTGGTTATCTACCCTATATCTTTTATAATAGACAACTCCGAAACTCTTTATGAACTCCACATAGAGTATAAAAAAATTGCTAAAAATATCGGTTTTTTAGAGTATATTGTGTGCGAATGCCTAAACGACAATCCTCTATTTATAGATTTTTTAAATTTGAAGATAGGCAAATATCTATCAAATCATTGATTGTTATTTATACTATTTTTCAGGTAACAAATACCCCTCTTCTATCATCTCTTCAACTATACTT